>JBEKSR010000022.1:0-45386 GCA_049516835.1 Bryobacteraceae bacterium
TTTGGAGCGGTTTTGCGCCAATCATCCGCGATAAGAACCGTGTGCGCTAATGAGCGCCCGCACGGGTCCGTGCGGGGGGTGCCGGGCAACCGGCATCCCTACCGCGACCCCTTTGTTTTCCCCAGCCACCGCCGCTCAACTTGGTGTACGCCTGCACTCAGAAGCCCACCATTTCCCGCGGAAACCCAAGAACACTCCCTCTTGGTGTCGCGCACCTGGGTTCGACCGGCGCCACCTGCAGGGCAGCGTGGGCGAGGTGCTGGCCGGCGCCAAGCCAATTCGTCTGCCCGGCCCCGCGCCGCCGCGTCCCAAAACCGGACACCGAGGTCGCGCTAGTGCCAGTTTTCTCAATAAGTTGCCAATGGCCGCTCTCGTGCATACACTTCCGCGGGTACACATGAGCCTCCGGCAAGACCTCCGCTACGGCGCGCGCACGCTGCGCAAAGCTCCCGGCTTCACCCTGACCGCCGTTGTCACCATGGCGCTGGGCATTGGCGCCACCACCGCGACTTTCAGCGTCTGCGATGCGATACTGTGGAAACCGTTGCCGCTGCCGCGACTGGATCAACTGGCGATGGTGCTGCAACACGTCCCGGACGACCCCGACGACTGGGTCAGCAATACCCCGGCCGACGCCGAGGACATCCGCCGCGAAAACACCTCCTTCCAGGGTATGGCGTTTTGGGAGAGCGGGAGCGCCAACATCGTAGGAGCGGGCGGAGAACCCGAGCGCGTCAAGGGGTACCAGGTCTCCGCGAATTTCTTCGACGTGCTGAGCGTCCATCCCGCGCGCGGCCGCGTGTTTCAACCCGGCGAGGACCAGCCGGGCCGGCAACGCGAGGCCGTGCTCAGCGACGGGCTTTGGAGGCGCCGCTTTGGCGCCGACCCAGAGATTCTCGGCAAACCCATCCGGCTGGATAACGAGAATTACACGGTGGTCGGGATCATGCCGGAGAAATCCGAATTCCCCATCAACGCCGAGCTATGGACACCGCTGGCTCTGGACCCCGAGGATGTGCACTCACGCACCAGGCGGCGCCTCGAAGCTATTGGCCGGCTGAAACCGGACCTCACGGTGGCCCAGGCCGCGGCGGAAATCGACGCCATCGGCGCGCGCCTCGCCCGCCAGTACCCGGATACCAACAAGAACCGGAGCTTTGTGGCCCTGCCGGTGCGCCAGTTTCTGTTTGGCCCTCATACTCAGCAGTACGCCCTCATGCTCTTCGGCGCGGTGATCTTCGTGCTGCTGATCGCCTGCGCCAACGTCGCCAACCTGCAATTTGCGCGCGCCACCGGGCGGACGCGCGAAGTGGCCGTGCGCACCGCGCTGGGAGCCGGCCGCGGGCGACTGGTGGCGCAGTTCCTCACCGAAAGTGTCCTGCTTTCGCTCGTGGGCGCCACCCTCGGCCTGCTGGTGGCGAGCTGGGGCCTCGACCTGAACCGGGCCGGTATGCCGCCTGAAGTGGGAAAGCACTTTCTGGGCTGGGAGGAAATCTCGCTCGACGGCCGCGCGCTGGCCTTCACGCTGGCGGCGGCGGTGCTGAGCGGCATCCTGGCGGGCCTGGCGCCGGCGTGGCAAGGTTCGCGGACGAACGTCAACGAGGCGCTCAAGGAAGGCGGCGCGGGCGGGGCCACGGGGCGCGGCAAGCACCGCCTGCGGGCCATCCTGGTAGCGGCCGAGATCGCGCTGGCCGTGGTGCTGCTGGCAGGGGCGGGTCTGATGGTCCGCAGCTTCCGGACGCTGGCCGCGAGCGGCGCGCGGTACGAACCCGCCACCATGCTTGCGCTGGAGTTGGAGATCAGCGAGAACAAGTACCGCGAAGGCTACCAGCAGGCCGCATTCTATCGCCAGGTTCTGGACCGCGCAAGCGCCATTCCCGGGGTGCGCTCCGCCGTGGCGGCAGCCTCCCTGCCTTACAACGGCCAGCCTCCTTGGCGGGTTTTCACCATCGAGGGCAAACCGCCGGAACCGGGCGACCTGCCCAACGGCGGCTACCAGGCGGTGAGCGTGAACTATTTCGAGACGATGCACATTCCGCTCCTCGCGGGGCGTTTGCTGAGCGCCGCCGACGGCGCCCGCAGTCTCCGCGCGGCGGTGATCAGCGAGCGCATGGCACGGCGCTGGTGGCCGGGCGAGCCGTGGCCGGTCGGCAGGCGTATCCAGATCGGCATTCCGGAGGAGGCGGGGCGGTGGCTCACCATCGTTGGAGTGGTAGCCAACGCGCCGCAAAGCGTTTTCAACCGCGAACCGATCGCTACCGTCTACGTCCCCTATGTGCAGGCGCCCAGGACCGGCATGGATATTGGCGTCCGCGCCTCCGGCGATCCCCTGCGCCTGGTGGCGGCGGTCACGGCGGCCATCCGCTCGGTGGATCCCGAGCAGCCCATCACGGCCGTGTCCACCCTGGAAGCGCTGCGGCGCAACGAAGCCCTGGGCATCGACTACGTGGCTGTGTGGATGGGCGTATTCGGCCTGCTGGCGCTGGCGCTTTCCTCCATCGGAGTGTATGGCGTCATGGCGTACCTGGTTTCCGAGCAGACCCACGAAATCGGCATCCGGATGGCGCTGGGAGCGCCGCGCGAGAACGTGCTCGGCATGGTCTTCCGCCGCGGGATGCTGACCGCGGTCACGGGGCTGGCGGCGGGTCTGGCCGCGGCCTACGCGCTCGCCCGGCTGATGGCGTCGCTGGTCTGGGGGGTGACCGCCACCGACCCGGCCACGTTCCTCGGTATTGCACTGGCGCTGATTGCCGCGGCCGCGCTGGCCATCTACATTCCCGCGCGCCGGGCCATGCATATCGACCCCATCGTGGCTTTGCGCTATGAATAGAATCTAGATGAAATCTTCCAACCCTCGCACGCCCTCCATCCTGATCGCCGACGATCAGGCCGATGTTCTGGAAGCGCTCCGCTTCCTGATCAAGGGCGAAGGTTACCAGGCGGAGGCCGTGACTTCGCCCGCGGCCGCTTTGGACGCGGTGGAATCGCGCGATTTCGACGCCGTCCTGATGGACCTCAACTATACGCGCGACACCACCTCGGGCGAGGAAGGGCTCGACCTGCTCAACCGCATTCAGAGCCTCGACGGCAACCTGCCGGTGATCGTGATGACGGCCTGGGGGTCGGTCGAGCTGGCGGTGGAGGCCATGCGGCGCGGGGCCCGCGATTTCATTCAGAAGCCCTGGGACAACGCGCGGCTCTCGGCCATTCTCAAGACCCAGATCGAGCTGGGGCGCGCGCTGCGCAAAGGGCAGCGGCTGGAGGAGGAAAACCGGGCCCTGCGCGCCGAGCGCTTCCCGCAGTTGATCGCGCAATCGGCGGCCATGCGGCCGGTCCTGGACGTGATTTCGCGCGTCGGTCCGTCGGATGCCAACGTGCTGATTACCGGCGAAAACGGCACGGGCAAGGGGCTGGTAGCGCAGACCCTGCACTCGGTCTCACTGCGCTCCACGCGGCCTCTGGTGACCGTCAACACGGGAGGGCTGGCCGAAGGCGTTTTCGAGAGCGAGCTATTTGGCCATGTGAAGGGCGCTTTCACCGACGCCAAGGCCGACCGCGTGGGGCGCTTCGAAATGGCCGATGGCGGCACCCTGTTTCTGGACGAGATCGCCAACATCTCGCAGGCCTTGCAAGCCAAGCTGCTGCGCACCATGGAGGCCGGCGAGTTCGAGCGCGTGGGGTCCTCGAAGACGCGCCGCGTGGACGTGCGCGTTTTTTCGGCCACCAACACCGACCTGCACACGGCGGTGGCCGAGGGGCGGTTTCGCCAGGACCTGCTCTTCCGGCTGAACACCATAGAGCTCCGGCTGCCGCCCCTGCGCGACCGCCGCGAAGACATTCCCGTGCTGGCGTCGCACTTCCTGCGGCAACACGCGGAACACTACCGCAAGCCGCTGACGGGCTTCGACGAAAGCGCCATCAAGGCGCTGCTGGCGCACCCCTGGCCGGGCAACGTGCGGGAACTCGACCACGCCGTCGAGCGCGCCGTGCTGATGGCGCAGGGCGAGGCGGTGCGCGCGGCCGACCTGGGGCTGCGCGCCGGCCGCGAAGGCCCGCCCCGCATCGAGGAGATGAGCCTCGAGGACGTCGAGGCTCTGCTCATCAAGAAGGCCCTGGCGCGCTTCAATGGAAACGTGAGCCATGCCGCCAATGCCTTGGGGCTGAGCCGCAGCGCCCTGTACCGGCGCCTGCAACGATACGGATTGTGACCCCGGCAATCCCATGGCACCCCACCGCAAATCCGTCAAGCTTAGCCATGAAGGACGCGTGGTGCTGCTGGCGCTGCTGGCGGGGCTGCCGGGTTCGGCCTGCGCTCTGACAATTCTGTGGACCGGCGACTACGCCGCCCGAACGCAGTGGACCCTCACGCTGCTGATCGTGTGCGCCTGGCTGGGCTTCGCGATGGCGGTGCGGGAGCGGGTGGTGTTTCCGCTGCAAACGCTCTCGAACCTGCTGGGCGCGCTGCGGGAAGGCGACTTTTCGGTGCGCGGCCGCTCACCGCGTCCCGACGACGCCTTGGGCGAAGTGATGCGCGAGGTGAACACGCTAGGCAGCACTTTGCGCGAGCAGCGCCTGGGCGCCCTGGAAGCCACCACGCTGCTGCGCACCGTGATGCGCGAAATCGACGTGGCCATCTTCGCGTTCGACGAGCGCCAGCGGCTGCGGCTGGTGAACCACGCGGGCGAGCGCCTGCTGGCCTCGACGGCCGAACGCCTGCTGGGCCAGACGGCGGCGGAACTTCACCTGGCAACGTGTCTGGAAGGCCCGCAGCAGAGCACTTTGCAGGCGGCGTTCCCCGGCGGCGCGGGGCGCTGGGGAGTGCGCCGGAGCAGGATTCGCGAGCGCGGGCTGCCGCTCGAGCTGGTGGTCATCTCCGACCTCACCCAGGCCTTGAGCGAGCAGGAACTGCAAGCCTGGCAGCGCCTGGTGCGGGTGCTGGGCCACGAGCTGAACAACTCGCTGGCGCCCATCAAATCCATCGCCGGGAGCCTGGAGAGCATCCTGGCGCGGGAGCGCCTGCCGGAGGACTGGCGCGAGGACATGCGGCGCGGGCTCGACGTCATCACGTCGCGGTCGGATAGTCTCACCCGCTTCATTGGCGCCTATGCGCGCCTGGCCAAGCTGCCGCGCCCGCAGTTGCAGCCGCTGAGCGTGGGCGACTGCGTGGGACGCGCGGTGAGCTCCGAAACGCGGCTGGCGGCCGAGGTGGAACCGGGTCCACCGCTTACCGTCCGGGGCGATCCGGACCAACTCGAGCAGGTGCTGATCAACCTGCTGCGCAATGCCACGGACGCGTCTCTGGCCACCGGCGGCGCGGTGCGCATCGGGTGGCGCCGCGATGGGACCATGACGGAAATCTGGGTGAAGGACGAGGGCCCCGGACTGTCGGGCACCGCCAACCTGTTCGTGCCCTTCTTTACCACCAAGCCGGGAGGCTCGGGAATCGGACTGGTGCTCAGCCGGCAGATCGCCGAGAGCCATGGCGGAGCGCTGACGCTGGAGAACCGGACCGACGGGCCGGGGTGCGTGGCGCGCCTGCGGCTGCCGGCATGAGCGCGGGTTAGCGCCGCGCCACGAAATTCAGGGAGATCCTGGTTTCCGCCTCGACCGGCACGCCATTCAGAAGCGTGGGCTTGTAAACCCACTGCTTCACCGCCGCCACGGCGGCATTCCGCAATAACGGATGGCCCTGCACCACCTTCACGTCCTTGACCTTGCCATCCACGCCAATCATCGCCGTGAGGATCACCTCGCCCCCCGCGCCCGACTGCCTGGCGATGGGGGGATATTCGGGGTCCTTGCGGGAAATCAATTGGGCCTGCTGCACCTGTCCGCCGTTTGCGCTTGTCCTGGCTGTATTCGCCGCCTGGGCGGGAGCACTCTGCGGCGTGGCCGCCGCCGGTGGAGCGGACGTCAACAGAGGCGGCGGCATGCTGTTCATACCGACTGGGACCGGCGCCGACACCGCCTCGCCGCCGCGGCCCACCTCCGGCGCGTCGGGCATATCCGCCGGACGCACCGGGCGCAGCCTCTGCGAAAGCGAGTCGGTGTCGAACGGCTTTGCGGGCGTGGCGATGGGGCGCGCCCCGGCCTGGGGCGCCGGCACCTGGCCGGGCGCGGAATCGGGAGCGCCGGCGTCGCTTGAAGCGACGGCGGGCTTTGCCGGGCCTGGCGCCGGCGCGCCCTTGGAAGCCTGCGCCGGCTGCCCAGGTTCCGGCATGGGCGACGGCCGGGTCCGCAATACCCGGACCGATTCGCTGGTGGTTTTCGTCTGGCCGGCACCCGTCACCTCCATGCGGAAAACGACGTCGGAGCTGGAGGGTGAATACTCGATGCTGCCGCTGTGGAGCAGGGCGAGATCCATATCGACGTTCTCGTGCTGCGCGCCGTCGGAGATCGACAGCACCGCGCGCGTTGCGTTCTTGATGGCGGTGGACCCGCGGTTCCACGTCAGCATGAGTTCTCCCCCCGAGTTCTCAACGCGCAAGGCCAGCGCCGAAGAATCCTGCTGCGTGGAAACCCCAGACCGGCTGCCGCGATGCAACAGGAAGCCCGGATACACAAACAGCAGCACGATCACCACAAGCTGGGCCGCGGCGAGCGCCGCCATGCGCGCCATTTTGACGGCGCGGCGAACGGCCGGTGGAACGGGCGCCGGCTCATTCTCGGCGGCCGCCGGCTCGGGGTTCTTCCCGGGGGCGATTTCCGGTGCGGGCACTTCCACAAAAGGAGGCGGAACCAGCGGCGCGATCTCCCGCCGCGAGGCGATCGGGACGATCTGCGCGTGCGCCGGCTGGGCAGCCTCCGGGAGGGGCTGGCTGGCCTCTTCCAGCGGCTTCGACGGCGTCAGCTCCGAAGACCGGAAAGGAAACTCGAGATAGCTGGCCTCTCCCCGCACCGCGCCGTCTTCCCAGATGAAGATGCCGGCGGTGCTGGACTTGGCGGCGAAGGGCCGGATGAGCAGCGCCACATTGTGCGGTTCCGAGAAGCGCGCCTTGAAAAGGGCCAGGTCATCGGCGTCCAGCGCCAGCCCTTTTCGCGTGTGGCTGCGGAAGAAGCCGGCCACCACCAGGCCGCCGGCCGCGCGCCGCCGCTCGATGGCGCGCTCGAAACGCCCCATGTCGGCATCCGACGGCCGGTACAGCGGGCCGCGGCTGTAGTCGCACTCGACCAGCTCGTAATCTTCTATCGAGACCGCCGCCGGATCTCCCGGCGAGACGTACCCCAACAGGAACCCGCCGATTTCCGATCCGCGCGAATGCAGCGAGCGGAAACTCTCGACGGCTTCGTGGTCGAGCCGGCCGATCAGCGCGAAGGGGATTCGCACCGATACCGGCTTTTGCGGAACTGCCCAAGTGTAAGAGGGCGCTGCGGAAAACTGCGGCTCGAAACGTTCGGCACGCACAGTGGACTCAGTCATGCGATGGCCTCCGTCGGTTCCAGCCCTTCGGGGCGGGGCCGACCCAGGATAATATTACTCGATTGTTTTCGTTTGAGACTAGTTTATTTCCGTTAATTCACCAAAATTAGCATGCGGCCGTACTATTCATAAACCGTTGATATCATTGGTTAGGAGTGGGATGTAACCTTCGATAATGTGTGGATACCCCCGCCATATATCCTAGTAATTTTGAGATCAACTGCCTATAATTGAGCGGAAAATGAGCGCGAGAACCTGCTTGTTATGCGGCAAGCCGCTAAGCCGAATATGGGTCGGCGCGGGCGACGATTTTTGTTCGCGCGAGCATGGCAACCAGTACCGTCTGAAACGCGGGATGGACCGGCTGACGGAAACCAACAAGATCTCGAGCCTGATGCGGCGGCGAGAAAACCCCAGGCCGATTACGGCCGCGCGCCTGCCGCTCGATTCCGCCTCCGCGCGCCGCGATTTCCCGGAAATGAAAATTCCAGCCGGCGTCGGCGCGCGTTTCCCGTCCTTGCGCCCGTTTTCCGTGTCTGCGACGCCGCGGATCGCGACGGTCTCCGGGCGATACGTCGAGCCGCGTCTTCCGCGCCCGGCCGGATCTTCCAAGCCGCGGCAGCCGGATTCCTCGTTCCTCCGTTTTTCCGCGCGCAAAACCGCACCCGTGGCGCCTGTGCGAAAGGCCGCACTGCCCGTACGAATCCCGCGGGATCGGGCCGCGCTGCTCCGCGATCGCATAGTGGGGACCGGCGGCGAACGCCGCGGGTTCGGGGCGCTCCGGCCCGCCGGCATTCGCGCGCAGGCCGGGTTGGACGGCATGGCGCCCTCCCGGATGGAACCGCCGGGCGCAGCCTGCTTCCCGAATACTCAGCGCCCGCGGGGGCTCGAGACGCCTCACAGAACCGGCGGCGCGCGGGGGTTGTCTCGCGGCTTCGGATTTCGCGAGCCGGCGGGCCGGGGCGCTGTTAGCGTCCGGCCGCTGGAGGCGCGCCTGGCGGCGGCATGGCTGTCCTCGCCCGCGCGGCAGTTCCGGTGCGCGGGAAAGACGGGGAACGGCCGCGCCGCGCCCCGAGCCATGAGCCTGTGCATCTCGACTTGCGGGTTAGTGTGCCCGTCGTTGTTGGCGCGCGTGAGCGTAGCGGGAATCCAACGGCCCGGCGCGGCGCGGATGGGGAGGCGCAGACCGTGCCAGGGACCCGCGCCGACTGTCCGCGAGTGGGGTCCCCTCTGGAACGTCTCGAAATTTGCCGGCTTTCCCCATCCGCGGCGCTCCCTCGCCGCGTCTGAGCGAGGCATACCGGCGTCTTGCCTGGTGGCCGTGCCGCTTGCGCCTGTCCGCGCCAATGGCGCGCCTCACGTGGCCCTGGCGCCCTTCGCGCCGCAGAATTCGTCGTTTGGCTACAAGGAGTACGAAGAGAAATGAGCACCCCAGCAATCAGAAGCACTGTCAAGGTAACGAGCCTTCGGACACCCCATCTGGAGAGCCCCGAAAAGAGCGGGGCTGGACCGACGTCGGGGCCGGGTTATCTGGCGCGGGCGGTCGCGCTGCACCTGGCCGGCCAACGCGAGGAAGCCCTCAAACAGTTGCAGCGCGCCGTGGCGGCGAACGAAAGATCGGCCGAGATCTACCGCGCCATGGGGCACATCCAGTTCGAGCTGGGCGACTTCGAAGAGTCTGCCAGGAGTTATCGCATGCTGGCGCAACTGAAGCCCCAGTACGCCATGGGCTGGTTCAACCTGGCGGTCTCGCTGGAGCGTAGCGGCGTTTGGGACGACGCCTCGGAAGCCTTTCACAAGGCAGGCACGCTCGATCCCAAGCATCTGGAGGCTCATCTGGGCCTGGGAGTCTGCCGCCTGCGGAGGGAAGACCCGAAGTCGGCGCTGGCGTCGTTCGAGCGCTGCCTGGAACTCTCGCCCGATCACGAGGACGCGCTGTTCGGCAAGGCCGTCGCCGTGCAGTCGTTGGGCCATCCGGAGGAAGCGTCGCAGATCTACCAGCGCATTTTGAAACGCAATCCGGAGTCCGAGGAATCGCTGTCGAACCTCATCCTGATCGGCATGTCGAAGGAGAATTTCGACATGGTGCGCGAGCATTCCGAACGCCTGCTGGAGCTGCATCCGGAATCGACCGTGGCGCTGGAAGGCCTGGCCGCCTGGGCCAGCGCCGCCGGGGAGCACGGGCTCACCGCCAAGTTCTGCACGCTGCTAGTCTCCGCCGTGCCGGGACATTACGAAGGTTGGTTCAACCTGGCGCTGGCGCACCAGAAATCCGACCGCTGGGAACAGGCCGCGGAAGCGTACGAAGAGGCGCTCAAGCTGCGCCCGCAGTCTTGCGAGGCCTATACCAACCTGGGAATCGTGCGCGAGCAGCTCGGCGACGGCGCCGGCGCCCGCGCCGCCTACGACCGCGCCATCAAGGCCAGCCCCGAGGCGCTGGCCCCGGTCTGGAACGTGGCGCTGCTGCTGGAGCACTCCGGCCAGCTCGAGGAGGCCGAGCGCTGGTACAAGCAGGTGCTGGAGAAGGCTCCCAAAGAGGATGAGGCTCGCTTCCGCCTGGGCTATCTGCGGCTCCAGCGGGAAGACTACCGGGGCGCCGCCGAGGCGTTCGAAGGCTGCCTGAAGTATCGCCCGCAGTGGCCGGAAGCCTACGCCAACCTCGCGTTGGCCTTCAGCGGCATGGGCGACCGCGACCGCGCCGAGCGCCTGTACGAGAAGATGCTCGACAACGATCCGAAGTCCATGGACGGCCTCCGCGGGCTGGCCGCGCTGGCCATCCAGACCTCGGATTTCGATACGGCGCTGGAGTATCACGTGCGCCTGATCGACCTGGGCGAGCGTTCCGCCGAGGTGCTGTACAACACCGGCCTGATGTACGAAAAGGCGGGGCAGCTCGACAAGGCCGTCCGCCTCTACCGGGACGCGCTGGCGCAGCAGCCCGACATGCCCGAGGCGCTGCTCAACCTGGGCCGCATTCTGGAATCCAACGGCAAATCCGACGAAGCGCGCGCCTGCTGGAGCAAAGCGCTGGAGGTCGAGCCGGCGCTGGCGCAAGGCTACTTCGGGCCGTCGATGGATTAGGGGTCACCCGGCGCTATTGGGTTCGGTTGACGTACACGACTCCTCCGAATGCTTCGGCGTCCGAGCTAGCCGGCTGGCCGACGGACCCGCCGTACACATCGTAAATCGCAAAACCCACGGCACACAGAGACGGGATGCAGGAAAAGTTATTCACCAAGGGCGCAGGTACCCGAAGGTCCACGCGTAAAACGAATGGAGTCGCCTGAACGATGTTCGTCACCGACCATCCGTCGTTCGTGTAGAGCTGAAGCGGACCGCTTACAACCTGCGGGTCCGGCGTGAGGCCGTTGACGAACACCGAGACGGCCGACCCGAGCTGCGCCGGGTTGGTGGAAGAATTCAGGGAGCCGTCCGCGTTGAGAGCCACCGCGACGAATCCCGGCGAATTGCCGCTCGAAGGATAGGCTTGCGGGATATTCAAGAACAGGCTGGGACTGGCATAGGTCAATGGAAGTTGGCGCGGGGGCGCGGTTACGCCGTTGACCGTCAGCCGCATCGCCGCGGAAGACTGGTTGTAGGGGACCAGCGGCACGGCGAAGTTGATCTGGGCCGAAGAGGCGTACAGCAGCGGGGCGGAATCGGAACCGACGCTGACGTTGACTCCGGCGAGCGTGGTGGTTGAATTGTCGGCGGCGCTTACTCCCGTGGCGGGCCCCAGTCCGCTTCCAAAGATGGTGAGAAGCTGATAGCGAGCCACGGGACCAGCCGCCGCCAGGTCCGCCGCGTCGACGATGCAGCCGATCTGGGGCGTGCCCGTGGGCGGCTGCGGCTGTGAGAAGTCGACGGCGCCGAGGTAGGCGCCCGCCAGCGGCAACGGCCCGAAGTTCGGAAGCGTAAGGGCATTGGGCGTGAAGAGGAAGTCGGGCAGATTTGTCGCTCCGGCGAGCCACAAAGTGGAACCGGAGAGCGCGACCGCGGAGGTGGTGAGCGTGGAGCCTCCGATGAATTGCGAGCCCAGCACATCGCCCGAGGTGGAATCGATCTGAGAAGCGTAAGCGGAACTCCGGATGGTCAGATTGTTGGGCAAACACTGTGAGGGGACACCCGCCAGTGCCGGAATGTTGGCTGGAACGATATACATCGCGAGCTGAGGCGAACCGACTCCCCCACCGACATACACGCCTCCGCTCGAGTCAGCCTGCACGCCTACGCCGCCGACCGGAACCGAAAAGAGGAGCGTCTGCCCAAGCGGGTCAAGCTTCGAGAGAAACGGCAATGCGGGCGTGACGCCAATAAGTCCCGCGGGTACGGATACAGCCGGAGGAGCAACGCTGTAGGGGTAAGTTGCTCCCGCAAACCCCGTGAGATAGACGTTGCCCGCCAAATCCACTGCCAGGCCTGCGTTGGTCGTGTTCCCGGTGCCTGAAACTGCCGTCGAGTAGATCAACTTTGAGCCGGTGGGATCGACCTTCGTTACGTACTGGTTCGATCCCTGAGAAGGCATCATGCAAACAACAGAAACACCGCAGGTGAGGAAAACCGGGAACGTGGTCTGATAAGCGCCCGGCGTGGTCGGATAGTCGAGCAGAAAAGTAGTGCCCGCGACGTAAATGTTGCCCGATGAGCCGAGCGCAATGGCACTGCCGCCGATTCCGGTCGCGGAGAAGACGGTTTTCGTGCCGGTAGGGTCGAGCTCGAGCAAGTAGGGACGATTCGCGCTGTTGGTTACGCTGTAAGCGCCGGGGGTCGAGGGAAACCCCGACGATACGCTGGCGCCGCTCACCAGGATCTGGCCTGCCGCGTTCACCGCAACGGCCAGTGCGGCGCTTACAGCCGAGCCACCGAGGAGATCGGAGAACACGATCTCACCGTTAGCATCGAGCTTGGCCACAAAGGATCGCTTGCTGGACTGACCCGCGGGCGCCGTCCCCAGATTGCCGCCGCCAGTGACGGGAAAATCCGGAGATGCGGTCGAACCCGCGATATACGCATTGCCCGTGCCATCGACCGCAATGGCGTTGGCGTAGTCGCCAACCGATCCGCCCAGATAGCGCACATAGAGATATTGACTCGCTTGCGGGTTCAGCTTCACGACCAGCACGGCGGTCTGCGACGTCGCCGGATCGACGATGGCGTTTCCGGCCACGTAGATGTTTCCGGATGAATCCACGGCGATCGCTTTGGGAGTGAAGCTGTCGCGCAAGTAGGTGGAATACGTCAATACAGGGAACGCGGACAACGCGAAAGCCAGCCCCGAAAAGAGAATGAGCGAGAGCGTACGAATGAGCATATGGTTGCTCCAGCGGACGCGGATGTTTCCAAGGGTATCAAGAAAGTGCGGATGTGCGCCACATGCGGTTGCGCTACCATACCACGCATGATTCGTTTCATTTCGTGGTTGTGTGCCTTCGCCACCCTCGGGCTGGGCCAGGATGCCTTGGCGCCACATTCGGCCTTCGAGCCTCCCGCGGCCAGGGCGGCGGCCTCGCTGACGGCCAGCACCAAGGACGCGCGGCGCGACCTGCTCACCACCGGCGAGAAGTCGGATTGGAACGAGACGGCGCCGTACGCCGAGAGCGTGGACCTGGCCCGCCGCTTCGAACGCGCCTCGCGGTTCGTCAAGGTGCTGGACATCGGCACGACGCCCGAGGGGCGCACCATGATCGCTCTCGTGGTATCTCGGGACCGCGCCTTCACACCTCACGCGGCGGCTAAAACCAGCAAAGCCATCATCATGATCCAAAGCGGCATTCACGCCGGCGAGATCGAGGGCAAAGATACCGTGTTGATGCTGGTCCGCGACATGACGGCCGGCAAGCGCTACGCCGCGTGGCTCGACCGTGCCATCTTCATCGTCATTCCGGTGTTCAACGTGGACGGGCACGAGAACTTCAGCCCCTATCACCGGCCGAGCCAGAATGGGCCCAAGTCCACGGGGCTGCGGGCCAACGCGCAACGGCTCAATCTGAACCGCGATTACATCAAGGCGGATACGCCCGAGATGCGCGCGTGGCTGCGGCTGTTTAACGCGTGGATGCCCGATTTCCTCATCGACAACCACGTCACCGATGGATCGGATTTTCAATACGACGTGACCTGGGACATGGCGCGCAACCAGGATCTGGCGGAACCGGCGGGCGCCTGGGTGCGGGAGAAATTCATTCCGGAGCTCGATTGGCGCATGGCCGCGGACGGCCACCTGGTAGCGCCTTACGGCGGACTGCGTTCCACCGGGGCCCAGGGGGCACCCCGGCGCGAATTCTTCATGGAAGTGTTTTCGCCGCGCTATTCGCACTTGTACGCCGCCGCGCAGAACCGCCCCTCGCTGCTGGTGGAAACGCACAGCTTGAAGGCGGCGAAAACGCGCGCCTGGGCGAACTACGACATCATGCGGCACTCCATCGACATCATCACGGCCGATCCCCAGGCGTTACGGCGCGCCGTGCGGGAGGCGGACGGCGAGATGGCCTCGCGCGCGGGTGTGCGGACGGCGCCGCCCGTCTACCTGGCCGGCAAGGTGAGCGGCCAGAGCCGGCCGCTGGTGTACCACGGGCTGAAGACCGGGCAATTCCAGAGCGAGGTCACGGGCGCCAGCGTCACCCGGCATCTGGGGGAGCCGGACGATTTCGACACGCGCATTCACGACCAGATCGAGACCACCGTCGAGGCGCGGATGCCGCTGGGCTACCTGCTGCCCGCGGCGTGGGATCGCCTGGCCGGCCTGCTGGCGCTGCACGGAGTCGAAATGGAGCGCACCGCGAAGCCCATCGAACAGGAGTTCGAAACCTACCGGTTCACGGGGACGAAATTCGCGGGCGCTCCGTTCGAAGGCCACGTGATGGTGGATTTCGAGGTGAAGCCGGTGCGGGAGAAGGTCGCATTCCCGGCGGGGTCGTACTGGATTCCCATGCAGCAGCGGCGCGCGCGCCTGATTCTGTCGATGCTGGAACCGCAGGCTCCCGATTCCCTGGCGCGCTGGGGATTGATGAACCAGGTGTTCGAGGGTGGGGGACGAGGCGGCGTGGGCGAATACCTTTCGGAACCGATCGCGCGGCGCATGATGGCCGATTCGCCGGAGCTGCGGAAGCAGTTCGCGGAGAGGCTGGCGGCGGACCCGAAGTTCGCGGCGGACCGGCAGGCCCGGCTCGAATGGTGGCTTCGGCAATCCAGGTATGACGCCGGTGACGCGGGGAGGTATCCGATTGTGCGGGTGTGGGAGAAGACTTGGTAAAAGCACCGGTGGCAAGACCACCGGCGCTACGGCGTTACTGCTTTTTCTCGCCGGGGCGCAACAGCGTGGGGGCTGCCTTCTTCTGCTCCTCCTTCTTTTGCTCGTCCTCGGCGGCCTTCTTATCAGCGGCCTGCGCAGCCTCGCGCTCGGTGGGCGTCATGGCCTCCTGCAGCGCCTTCCGTTCCTTCCGCTGGCGGGCTTCGACGTCCTTGACGCGCTGGCCCAGGTCCTCCTGGGCCGTTTCGAGGCTGTCGGCGGTGGTCTCGATGGCCTGCTTCAACACAAAATCGTAGCGCTCCATGTCTTTCGGATGGCTGTCCTGGGCTCTCTGCAACACGGGAAGCATTTCCTTCTCGATGGATGCCATGGCCGCCAGACCGGGCTTGATGTCCAGCTTACGCCCGAGGGCGTCGTCGGCCACGTCGTCCATGGCATCGATGATCTTGGAGTAATCGTCCAGCGCGTCGTGGATGAGGATCGAGCGGCCGGCTTTTTCCTTGGCGAGCAGGCTCCTGACCAGTTCGGCGCGCTGCCTGGCGAAACCGGCGTAGAGCTTGAGCCGCTGGTTAGGCTCTTGCGCCTCCTTGATCTGGTCGGTCTCGTCGGCGGTGAGAAAATCGTGGTGCGCGAGACCCTGCGAGTATCCCGGCGCCGCCAGCAACAGACACCACAGCAGGGTCTTCACTTTCGTTTGCCCTCCATCAATCCCAGCAGCAGCTCATCGTGCACCTGCTGGACCCGGGCCTTCACTTTATCGAGCAGCGGCCGGTCCGCGAAATCCATGTCCCGCTGGAAACTGTCGAGCTTCTTCGACAGGTCGCGCGTCGAGATCTCGGCCGGCTTGAACCAGCGCGGACTGTTGCGCGGGTTCTTGCCGGTTTTCACGAGGGAATCGTAGGCGAGGTCGACGGACTGCTGGATCTCGGCGGCAGCGGCGGCGACCGCCTGGTTATCGCCTTTCCCGTAGGCATCCCGCGCGGCCTTCAAGGCCGCGGCGGCGTTATCGAGCGCCAGTTTGGAGCGTTTTCCGAGGTTGGGTTCGGCGAGGGCCGGTTTCAGGTCCGCCCGCAAGGACCCCGCCCACGCGCAAGCGAACATCAGCACCGCCGGCAGCAACCCGATCCGCATCATTGCTTCTCCAGCTCCCTGTGCAAGATCCTGGCCCTCTGCCGCGCCTGGAACTCCTGGTCCGGATTCTTCCCCTGGCTCATGGAGAGGAACCGCTGGTAGGCTTCCAGGGCGGGCTTCACTTGATGAAGCTTGTCTAAGATGATCGCACGAAGGAACCAGTTTCCGGGAGTGTCTTCGCCCAACGCCCGGGCCCGGTCGAAGGCCGCGAGCGATCGCGGATAGTCCTCCATCATGTAAAGCATGCCGCCCAGCTCGCTCCAGGTCTTGGCTTCGCCGGGCTTGAGCTTGGCGGCTTCGTAGAACTGGGTGGCGGCCAGCGGGAACTGCCTTTTGTCGCGGAGGGCGCGGGCGTACATCATGCGCACGTCGTAGTTGGAAGGCTCGGCCGCCACCGCCCTTTCGAGCAGCGGCAGCGCCTTGTCGAGCTGTTTGTCAAAAACGTAGGCCAGCGCGAGCGCCACGCGGTTTTCCTGGGTGGGCTCCTTGGCGTAAGCCTCTTCGAGATGCGGGATGGCGCCGGCGTATTCTTTGGTTTCGAGCAGCAGCTCGCCCAGGCGGCCCTGGGCCGCGGCGTTCTCGGGAAACTCGCGGTAAAGGGCGATGGCTTCGGCCGGCTGCTTGTCTTTCTCGTAGAGGCCGGCCAACTCGAGGAGCGCATCGCGGTAGTTGGGGTCGAGCTGGGCCGCCTGGCGGAAATGCGGCGCCGCTTCGGCCAGCTTTCCCTGCCGCGCCAGCGCGTGGGCCATCCCGAGCTGCGCTGCCGCCGACTTAGGATCAAGCTCGAGAGCCAGGCCATAATTCTCTTGGGCTTTGGCCGGCGCGCCGGTTTGAAGCTGCGCTTCGGCAAGGTAGTAGCGGGGGCGGAACTCCTGGGGCTTCCGCTCCGCCGCGTTCTGGAACAGCGGCAAAGCCTCGGCGGGATTCTTTTGGCGCATCAGCAGGATTCCCGCGTTCAGCTCGGCTTCATACAGGCCGGGCTGGAGCTCGAGCGTCTTGCGGTATTCGGCGATGCCGTCGGCATCCTTGTGCAGGAGGCCGTAAGCCATGGCGAGATTAAAATGCGCGAAGTAATCTTTGGCGTCGGCTTCGATGGCTTTGGTAAAAGCCTGAACGGCGGCTTCGTAGTTGCCTTCCTCGAGGGCCTTCATCCCCACAGAGCTGAAATCGGAGGCCTGGAAGAAGAAGAGCGCCGCCGCAATGGCCCACATATTCAAATTCTAAGCCCTGGGCAGGGCGGCAAGGCGAGTGGCGCTACTACCGGGTGTCGCTCACCCGCTACTGCTTCTTCTCGGCCGGGGTGGGCACTTCGGGGGGTGGAGGCGGGGTTTCGGCACCGAACGACAGCGGAATATCGATATAGGCCGAGCGCTCTTCGTTCTCGTCGGTAATGCGGAGCTTATAATGCGCCGGCGGGGCGTCGAACAGCAGATTGCCTTGTGCGGATTCCGCGGGCTTCACCTGGCGCAAGTAACCGATCCACTGGGGCACGCCGTCGCCGTTCTGCAGCTCGGGGTAGCTGTTGCCCTTATCGTCCTCGATGGTCACATTGGGCACAATCAGGTCGGCGCCGCCGCTATTCACCGCGGTCATGCGCACCAGGAAGAAGCGATGCTGAGGAATCCGCGCGGCGGGACCGTTGCTCAACTGGGGCAACCACTGGGTTTCGTAAACCGTGTAGATAATATGCCCCAATTCCGCCTTCTCGCCCAGCGAGTAGCTGTGGATCCGGGAAGAGCGATTGGAGCAAGTGTTCAGGAGCAGAGCGGCGGACATGGCCGCAAGCACTGCAATCAAATGAAGGTGACGCATATTGGCAGAACCATTTTGCCCGCGCGGCTGGGGTGGTGTCAATAGGGGGATACTACTGTTTTTGGTGTTCTTGCAGGAGGCGCTCAAACTTCCGGCGCTGGTCTTCGTCGAGCAGTTGCTCGACGCGCGCCTTGCTGTCGCTCAGCACGGTGCGGTAATACTGCCAAAAATCGTTCAGGATGGACTGAATCTGCTCGGTCTGAGTGGGCGTCAGGTTCAGTTCCTTCTGCAAACGATCGAAATAGAGGACTTTGCCGGCAGGGGTATCGAACGCCGGTTGATGGAGCCGGTTGTGAACGCCGAGATTCATGGCCAGCGCCCCCGCTGCCGCGCCGCACAAGAAAACCAAAACCAGCGTCACCGCACAGGCAAGCTTGGGGTCCCACGATCTCCCGGCGGCCACCCTCTCGAGGAGATTAATACTCATAAGCTGTCATCGTGACCAGCATATTGTCTTGAGCGGAAGCGGAATCAAACGCGGGAGAATTTTCCTGCGCCATCACAGCTTCCGGCGAAAGACCGCTGGGATACCTGGTCTCGCGCGATACCAGATAGCCTCCTAGAATCGCCAGGGTAAGCAGGGACGCAAACGCCAGGCGGCGGCCGAAGACGAGATCCAGCGCGAAGAGGCTGGCAAAGGAGGGGACGGCTTTCCGCTCGCCCACCCGCTCGATCACCCGGGCACAAAACCCGGGGGCGGGCTCCCAGACTTCTTCGAACCGCAAAGAGCCGCACCATTGGGAGACTTCCCGCATGGCGCGGATTTCTTCACGGCACATTTGGCAGTTGCTCAGGTGCGCCTCGATATCCCGCTGAGCCGCCGGTTCCAGGGCACCAGACAAGTACTCCTCGAGGCTCTCGATCACTACCCCGTGCATACGTTTCTTCCCTTACAAGTGTAAATTACCACGCCCAAAAACCTCCCCTTGCGAGTCTCTCGCCTCAACGGCACGCCCGCTTGCGGGGTACTTCCGGGCCGGGTATACCCGGCCCCTACCACTACCCGGCCACTAAGCCGGGAGCACGATCCAGCCGCTGCGCCGCCTTGACCAGTTTCTGCCGCGCGCGGAACAGCTTCACCTTGATGGTGTTCTCGTTCATACCGGTTTTTTCCGCCAGTTCCTCCACCGAATACCCCTCAACCTCCTTCAGCATCAATAAAAAACGCTCCTCTTCGGAAACGCGCGCCAGGAGTTTCAGGACATAATCGCGGCGGGCCAGGGTGGCGTCGATGGGCACCTGGCGGCCGGTGACGGGCTCGCTGTTGTCCACCCGCCGCACCTCGTCTTCGCTCAAATCGCTCTCGTAGACCAGCTTCCGCACCTTCCGCTTGCGCAGATAATCGAAGCACTCGTTGACCGTAATCTTATAAATCCAGGTAATCAGGGAACTGCGGAAGTCGAAGCTCTTGAGGGACACGTAAACCTTGGCAAATACCTGCTGGGCAATATCTTCCACGTCGTTGCGCTGCCGGACGACGCCGTGAATGATGGAAAACACTTTGGACTGATAGCGCTCGACGATTTCGCGGAACGCAGTTTCCTCGCCAGCCTGGGCCCGTTGGACCAAGGCGCCCTCCGAGGTGTGCTGATAGTCCACTCTAGATTTCGCCCGAACCTTGTATCCGAACGCGGGGAATGGTAGAGCGCCCGTCAGTGACCCCATACACTGCTTGCGACGCATACCGCCGAGTTCGCGTTTCAGTCACTTGTCTACCAATCCATTTTGCCAAATGGCGCGGAGGGAAAGTGCGTGCCGTGCCCCCGGCAGTTCGGCCAGGCTTTTCCGCGACCCAACCCCGCCCCGAGACATCTAAACCAGTGAGGAATGGAGCGATGCGGTCCTGTTTGTATAATGGGAGCAGGCAAAGCCCGTAATGAGGAGTTCATACGCATGGTGCAATTAACCGAAAAAGCAGTCGGCAAGGTGAAAGAGATCATGTCGGCGCAGGAGCCGGCCCCCGCGGGACTGCGCATCGCGGTGGTGGGTGGCGGCTGTTCCGGATTCAGCTACTCGATGGCCTTCGAGAACCAGCCCAACATGCTGGATAAGACCTACAACTACGACGGGTTGAAGGTTTTCATCGATCAGGCCAGCATGCTCTATCTGGAGGGCGCCGAGGTGGATTATGTGGAGACGCTGGAGGGGTCGGGGTTCAAGTTCAACAACCCCCACGTCAAGTCCACGTGCGGCTGCGGCAGCTCGTTCCAGGCATAAAGCCATCAGCGGTCAGCCGCATTGGCGCGGCTGACCGCCGAAAATTGATCGCTGAAAGCTTGCCTTAGCGGGCCTTGCGCGGGACGGGAGGCTGTTGGCCTCCGGGTCCGCGGCCGGGCGGGGGCGCTTCCGCCTGCAACTTTTTCCATTGGTCGGGGGTCAGAACCCGGCGAATTCCCAGCAGCATTCGGGCATTGGCCTTTTCCAGCTCGGCGCGGGCTTGCGCCACCTTATCGATCTGAGCGACGATCTTGGCCTCATCCGGCTGATCTGCCTCCATCATCGGCTGGAGGGTGACTTCTTCCCTCTCGACCGCCGCGGTGACATCGATCAGCTTCAAGCGGTGCTGCTGAAAGATGTCATCCATCTTCTTCTGCTGGTCCGCGGTCACGCCCAGTTTTTCCACCATCTGGGGATTCTTCCACCAGCGGCCCATGCCGCGTTCCATGGGTCCCCGGCCGGGCTGTGGCGCAGGGTTGCCAACGCCGCGTCCCATAGCCATGCCACGCCCCATACCCGGGCCCGGACCCATACCTTGCGGCTGCGGGGGCTGCGGGGGCTGTTGTGGCTGTTGCGGCTGCGCCAACGCCACGGCGCCGGCAAACAGCAAAATCAGTCCGAACTTACTTCCGTATGCTCTCATCGAATCTCCTCATTTTGAATTGTGTCGCGGCGGTTTTCGTCACGTTCGTCGGTGGAACTGAAGTCCCAGGACACCAGCTTCACCAATGGCTCCATGGGCCGAGGAACCGCGCGCGACACCTCGGCATCCACCTGCTCCAACAACAGCGCATCAGCACTGGCGATTTCCGCCTGGCGCTGCCTATCCTGCGCGTTTCGATAAATCGGGACCGCCGCCAGCACCAACAGCGCCGCGGCGCCCAGCGCCCAGCGCAGCGGCTGGGGCCGGGCGGGGTACCCGCGGCTTCTGCGGGTCGGGGTCAGGGGCCGGGGGACGCGGATTTGCTGGTCGCTCCAGTGCCGCACCGAACCGCGAAACAGCGCCAGCGCGGCTTCCAGGCGAGCCAGCTCGGCGCCGCACTCGGAACATTGACGAACGTGCTGCTCTTGTTGAGGAGTGCGCTCGCCGATCATCCACTGGGAAATCTGCCGCGAAGACAGATGCTGGCTCATTGGGACCTCCCGATGCGCTCCCGAACGGCCTGGAGCGCTCTAAACAGGTGCACTTTCACGGTTCCTTCCTTCATGCCGGTGGCCGCGGCGATTTCCAGCAGATCCAGGTCTTCCACGAAGCGGAGCAGGAAGACCGTCCGCTGCCTCTCCGACAGGCCCCCGGCGGCGTTCCAGACCGCCGCAAGCTGTTCCTTGGCCATGGCCCCGCTCTCGGGCGAAGCGCCGCTATCCGGTATCCACGGGCTGGCGGCCTCGAGGTCCACCGCCGACGTTCGCGCGCGTTTCCAGAATTGCAGGCGGCGGTTGCGGGCATAGTCGCGAATCAGATTGACGGCGATCCGCATGAGCCAGGCCTCGGTGGAGCACTCGCCCCGAAACCGGTCCCGGCTCCGATAAGCTTTCAGAAAGCAATCCTGCGCCACGCTCCCGGCGGCGTCCGGGTCGCGCAGGGAAGCCAGCGCGAACCGAAAGACCCGCGGCCAATGGAGGCGCACCAGTGCGTCGAGGTCGTCGATTTCCGAGGCGGAGCGGTCCACTGCCGCTATCATAGACCCGGACGTCGCAATCGGCTGCACTCACCTGTGTAGACGAGTTCTTGGCCGGGCGGGTTTACATCCGCAACGGGTATATACTGGATCGCAGCCGGGAAGATGAAACGGAGATTCCGGCCCCAGTTGAGAGGAGATACTTGATGCGACGATTTTGCCTGGTATTCGCTGTAGGTATGGCAATGGTAACGTTCATCGGATTGGCCCAGCAGCCCCCGGCCGCGGGGCCTTACAAGGTGCTGAAGACCGCCAAGACAGGCGGCGCAGGCGGCTTCGACTATGTTTATGCGGATGCCGACGGACGCCGGCTGTACGTTCCACGCACCGGGCCTGGGGCCCGAATCACGGTCTTCGATCTGGATACACTCGCGCCGGCCGGCGAAATCCCCAATGCCAACGCGCGCGGCGCCGCGGTCGACCCCAAGTCGGGTCACGGCTTCGCCAGCAGCAAACCGGTGGTGATGTGGGATACCAAGACCCTGGCGACGATCAAGACCATTGACGTGGACGGCGGCCCGGACGGCATTCTGTTCGACCCATTCAACGCGCGAGTCTGGATCTTCAGCCACCGCGCGCCTAACGCGACGGTGATCAACGCAGCGGATGGCAGCGTGGCCGGCACGGTCGACCTGGGGGGAGCGCCGGAGCAGGCCGTCACCGACGGCAAAGGGCATTTGTACGTCGATATCGAAGACAAGGACAACATCGCCGTGGTGGACGCCAAGACGCTCACGGTGACGGCCCACTATGATCTCGCCGGAAAGGGTGGCGGGCCCGGCGGGCTGGCATTCGACGTCAAAAACCACATTCTTTTCGCCGCCTGCCACACGCCGCAAACGATGGTGATTCTGAATGCCGACGACGGCAAAATCATCACCACTTTGCCGATCGGCAGGGGCACCGATGGGGCCGTGTTCAACCCCAATACGATGGAAGCATTCAGCTCTCAGGGCGACGGCACGCTGACGGTCATCAAGGAGAACAGCCCTACCAGCTTCGTGGTGGAACAGAACGTGCAAACCATGACGGGCGCCAAGACGCTGACGTTGGACAGCAAGACGAACCACCTCCTGCTGATCGCCGCGGAGTACGCTCCGCCTCCCACGCCGCCCCCGGCCCAGCCACCGGCCCAGCCCCCGGCAGAAGGACGTGGAGGACGCGGCGGTGGCCGAGGTCAGATGGTGCCGGATTCGTTTTCGATTGTGGTGGTGGGGAAGTAGGTCTTTCAGAAGGCAAGGGTGCGGTCGCTATCGATCTCTCTTTGAAAGCGCTGTTTGCGCACCGGCTCTTCGACGACATCCACCTTGCAGCCCAGAATTCCGGACAGCCGCTGCTCGAGATCATCCAGGCGGCTGATGTAGTCCAGGCCCGGCTCCGAGAAATTGTCGCCCAAGCGCACTACCACATCGACATCGTGAGCGGGATTCCCCCCGCGCGCCATCGAGCCGAACAGGGATACGCTCAGCACGCCAGCGGCACGGAACTCGTGTTCGTGCGCCCTCAATGCGGCGATGACCTGCTCGCGTTCCATGAGACTAATTTTGCACATTTTCACTATCGTCACCAGCGCCGAGCACCGACGGCCGGCCTCGTCCGCGCGGGGCATGGTAGAGTTGCAGCATGAAGTTCCCGGCGCGGATTGAATCGAAACCTGCGGTGATGATGGGCAAGCCGTGCGTCAAGGGCACCCGCATTCCGGTCTACCTGCTGCTAGAAAAAATGGCGGCCGGCGAGACCCCCGAGCAACTGGTTGAAGCTTATCCCCAGCTCACCGTTGAGGACTTACGCGCCTGCCTCGAGTACGCCGCGGCGGAAGCGTAGAGTTTTCTTACGCCGCGGCTTCCGCCGCGTTCATTTTCACCGAGACCAGGCGGGAGACGCCGGGCTCCTGCATGGTGACACCGTAGAGGGCTTGGGCGGCTTCCATGGTGCGCTTGGAGTGGGTGATCACTACGAACTGGGTCTGATCGGCCATCTCTCTTAAGAGCTTCGTCAGGCGGCCGATGTTGGCTTCGTCGAGCGGGGCGTCCACTTCGTCCATCACGCAGAAGGGGCTGGGCTGGTATTTGAAAATCGCGATCAGCAGGGCGAGCGCGGCCAGGGCTTTTTCGCCGCCGGAGAGCAGCAGCACGTTTTGCAGGCGCTTGCCGGGGGGCGAACAGACGATGTCAATGCCCGATTCGGCGAGGTTCTCCTGGTCGGTGAGGCGCATTTCGCCGGTGCCGCCGCCAAACAGCGTCAGGAAACACTCGCGGAAATGGGCGTTGATGGCTTCAAAGGCTTCGGCGAATTTCCGGCGTGAAACCTGGTCGATGTCCTGAATGGCTTTTTCGGTGTCGCGGATGGAATCAATCAGGTCCTGGCGCTGCGCGCTCAGGAAATCGTGGCGCTGCTGCGCTTCCCGATACTCTTCCATGGCGGCGGCGTTCACCGGGCCGAGCGATTCGATGCGGTTGCGCACCTCGTCGCACTCCTGCCGGGCCTGCGCGATGGCCTCGGCATCGGGGACCGGATCGTCGGGCGCGGCCAAGCCTTCCACGGGGGAATTGAGCTCTTTGCGGCTGGTTTCGTCGAGATACTTCAGCTCGGCCTGCTTGCGAACCAGATCGACTTCGATTTGCGTGCGCTTTTCGTGGCTTTCCTGGCCGCTGGCGCGCAAGGCTTTGAGATCTTCCTCGCCGTCGCGCAAGGCTTCGCGCATATCGGCTTCCTCCATGGCCATCGCGTCCACACGCGCTTCCAGGGCGACGATCTCGCCGGCGAGCTGGACGGACCTGCGGTCGAGCTCGATATTGTCGGCCAGCAGACGGGAGCGCTCGGCGCCCAGGCGCTCGATCTCGGGCGCGATGGCGTCGCGCCGGACCGAGGTCTCGCCGAACTGCTGCTCGAGGCGGGCCATGGCGCTGCGCTCGCCGCGATGACGCTCTTCGAGACCCGCCAGCTCGGCGCGCGTGGCGGCGTGCTCTTCCCCGACGGCGGCGGCCCGCCCCTCGAGTATCTCGAGATCCTGCCGCTCGGCTTCGAGGGTCTCTTCGCGCGCGGCGCGCAGGCGCTCTTTTTCTTCGACCGCGGCGCGGTTCTGCTCGCGCTGGCCGGCCGATTTTTCGGCGTCGCGGCGCAGATGGTCCAGCTCCAGGCGCGCCACGGAGAGGCGCGAATTCGAGCGCGAAAGGTCGTCGCCGAGCTTGCGCATGTCGTGGTCGAGCGCCACGCGGTCCTTCTCGCGGGACTGCTGCAAAACGCGCAGGCGCTCCAGCTCGGCTTCGAGCGCGATGATCTCCTGGGTGAGACCGTCGAGACGCGCCACCTGTTCATCAAGGGCCGCCTGGCGGGCGCGCAGCGTCACGGCCAACTCGCGCGCTTCCCGCTTCATGGCCAGCGGGCCGGCGCCGGATTTCCTGCCGCCGGTGACGGTGTGACCGTGGTAGTAAACGCCATCGGGCAGCAGAAAGAAGAGGTGCGGATAGGAGACCGCCAGGCGCTGCGCGGCGGCGCGGTCGTCGGCCAGGAAGCAGAGGGAGACGCGCGGCAGCAGGTCCACGGCGCGATCCTTGAAACCGTTGGTGAGGCGCAGGGATTCGCTCAGCCGCGCGGTGATGCCGGTCTCGGGGCCGATGGCCGGCTCGGGCAGTTGGCGCTGGGGGTGGCCGTCGGGCTCGGGGTGCACCAGGAAGGTGGCGCGGCCGTCGAGCTCGGCGCGGATGAAATCGAGGCCGCGCTCGGCCTGCTGCCAGCTCTCCACCACCACGTATTCCAGCTCGTCGTGCAGGAACTCTTCGGCGGGCTTTTCGAGCTGGGCATCGACCTCCACATAGTCGGCCAGCACGCCCATGGGCTTGAGATCCGAGGCGTTGCCTTTTTCGAGCGCGGCGAAGAGACGCTTGACGGATTCGGTGGTATAGGTGCGGTGGGCCAGCACCTGTTCGAGCGATTCCTTGCGGGCGCGGATCTCGGAGACCTCGGTCTTGAGCGCGTCGATGGCCTGGCGCAATCCGGCGGCGGCGAGACGCTGTTCCCCCAGTTGCTCCTCGGTGTGGCGGCGCTCGCCGGTGACCAATTCCAGCTCGAGCTGGCGCTGCGCCATGGTTTCGGAAAGCTGTTTGCGGGCGGCCTCGAGACGCTCGATCTCGGCGGCGGCCACCTGTTCCTCGCGGGAGGAGCGGGCGGTTTCCCGGTCGATGCCCGCCAGGTATTCCTCGATCTGGGCGAGCTGGTTCTTGAGGATCGAGGCCTCGCCAAGAAGGCGCAGGATCAACTGCCGTCCCGATTCGATGGCCTGCTCGCGCTCGAGCACCCGGGCCTGCAACGATTCGCGCTGCCGGTTGATCTCCCCCATGCGGCCGCGCGACTGGGCGATCTGCTCCTCGAGGACCTCGACGTTCTTCTGCTGGGCGGCGATCTCCCGGCCGAGGGTCCCGAGGCGGAGGCCCAGCTCGCGCGATTCGTTTTCGGCCTGGGCCATGCGCTGCTCGATGGCGCCGCTCTCCTTGACCTGGGATTCCAGGCGGCCGCGGGTGCGCTCGGCTTCGACGCGCATTTCGGCGAGCTGCCGCCGCGCTTCGGTGAGTTGTTGCTCGAAGTCGTAGCAAGCGGCCTGCTGGCGCTCGTGCGCCTGCTCCTTTTCGACCACGCGCTCGCCCAGCGACTTCAACTCGGCCGACGCCAGGTTCAGATCGATGGCGGTCTTGGCGGCGTCGCGCTCGAGCAGGCGGTACTGGCCGGAGAGCACCACGCGCAGGCGGGCTTCGAGCTCGCTCTGGAGCTCGGCGTAGCGCCGGGCCTTGGACGCCTGGCGCTTGAGGGAATTCACCTGGCGGGTGACTTCCTCGAGGATGTCGTAGACGCGCGCGAGGTTCTGCTTGGCGCCCTCGAGCTTGGCTTCGGCGAGGCGTTTCCGCGTTTTGAACCTGGTGATGCCGGCGGCCTCTTCGATCACCGAGCGGCGGTCCTGCGGCTTGGAGCTGAGAATCTGGCCGATGCGGCCCTGCTCGATGATGGCATAGCTCTCGGGGCCGAGGCCGGTGCCCATGAAGATGTCCTGGATGTCGCGCAGGCGGGCGGGGCGGCCATCGATGAGGTATTCGCTTTCCCCCGAGCGAAAGAGGCGGCGCATGATGGTGACTTCGCCGGTCTTCTTGCGGTCGGTATTTTCGACGGGGACGGGCCGGGCATGCGACCCCCCTACGGGTTCGCGGTAAAGATCGGGGTCCACCAGGGTCATGGTCACATAGGCCATGCCGAGGGGCTTGCGCTCGCGGGTGCCCGCGAAAATCACGTCTTCCATGCGGGTTCCGCGCAGGGTCTTGGCGGACTGTTCTCCCAGGACCCAACTGATGGCATCGCTGATGTTGGACTTGCCGCAGCCATTCGGTCCGACGATGGCGGCGATGCCCTCGCCGGCGAATCGCAGCTCGGTGCGCTCGCAAAAGGATTTAAATCCTTGCAGTTCGACGCGTTTGAGTTTCAGCAAAGCATGGCCCTCTGCTCCGGGGGAGTCGTAACTATACTAAACTCGATCGAGGAAAAAGTAAAGTACCTTCACCACAGCAATCGGTATCCCAATTACAAATCCCCCAAGATGTTGGGGGGCGCTAGCCAACAGGCTCACGCCTTCGGCTTAATTATAGTACTGGCGGGGAGTCGATTTCCACGGCAAGCAGAGCCGCTCGAAGCGGTCAGCCGTCAGCCCCGAACCGCGCCGAGGCGCGCTCCCCATCGCTCGGACCGAAGCCGTTCTCTAGGGCTGCCGCGGATAGGGTGAGATTCCTGGCGGATGGGAATCCGGTTCCACGAGCCAGACCCTCCGGTCACGGAAATACCGTAGAAGTTGCAGACTGTTTCGGGTCTCCATTTCCCGCGCCCAGACCACTCTGGATTTATCGATATTCGCGGCGTTGTAAACCCAGTCGTCGAAGGGCGCATGATGGGGAGCGTATCTGACGATGGCGAGTTGTGGGCCGGAATAGCCTTCCAGTTCGGCCACCACATGGGCGCGCGGAAGGCCCAGCGGCGCCGTGCCGTACCACATGGTGGGCCAGCGAGGGAGGGAGAGGTGCAAGGGCTCGGAGCATAGCCTGAGTCCAACCAGCATCAGGCAGACTACCGGGATGATGCGTACCAGAGCCAATCCCAACGGTTGGTGTCCAGGACGCCACACGCGCAGATGGCGCATGGCCTGCAAGAGAATGGCGTAGAGGGCGCACGTAAACGGGGCCACATAGTGCGGGAATAGCCAGGCATTTACACTCAGACCGGCCGCGTATAAGGCGCCGGCGGCAACCAGAAAGCGCATGCGGCGATCCCGGAGCACTCGCGGTAACAGGATCAGGGGCGGGAACAGGGCTATGCCGAAGAAGAAGAACAGCACGATTCCCAGTTTCTGTGCCGCTCCATGCAGAAACCCGGTCAGCGTCTTGGCGTACAGGAAATCGCCCATTTCCCATTTGGAGTAGAACTCGCGCATGACCTCGTGCCGATAAACGGGCTCGGGCCGGGGCTGCTGCCAAAGAAAAACCGGCGCCGATGCATAAGTCGCTCGATTCACCTGGTAGGGAAGCGTAAAGGCATGGCCGAAGACGCGATAATTGTAGTAGGCGGCCATGGCGGCCACCATGAGCAGCAGCGCGGCTGGCGCCATCGCGCGTCGAAAACAGACGGGTGTGGCCGGCCGCGTCCTCGTGCCCGCCCACCATAAGAGGGCGCCAGCCACGGGGACCGACAGCAGCAGGCCTTCGTAAGGGCGGCTGTTGGCGAGGATGGCGACTCCCAGCGCCATCCAGAGCCCGTCGCGAATCCGGGTGGTGCGCATCACGCGCGGCAGGGCGCCTAGCACGAGCGCGCCGCCGATGGCCGCTGCCGCGCCCCCGTAGTAGCTATCGACCCAGTAGCTGAAGAGAGCCAGCCGCATGACCGCAAGCGCGCCGCCCGCGAGCGCCCAGCCCGGCGGCAGCCACGCCTGCAGCATCCAGCACATCGCGGAACACATAAGCCCTGCGCTAAACAGGACGCCGAACCAGGGATTGCCCGCCAGCACCTTCCCCGCCGCGAGAACCAAGCCCTGCGCCGGGAAATACATGGACATGTAGGTCGGCTGTTGAGTGATGTGAAAGCTTTCAAAATACACCCACATCGGATGAGTCGGATTGGTTAGCCTGCCGGAGGCGAACGTGTCCGCCGCCAGCAAGTTGGCGAACTCGTCATGAATAAATGGCTTGGGAATAGGCGACCACGGAAGAATCGCCAGCCGGAGTGTGAGCGCCGCGACGCCGACTGCCAGAACGGATAGTCCACGCCTGCGCGCCAGGCGGCCGAAGGACCGCTCCGCCTGCGATAGCCACGTTCTCCCCACTCCTGGCCAACAAACGGCCACCGCGAAGGCGATCAAACTGACGCCAACTTCGACAATCAGGAACGAAGGCCCGCCGGATTGAGCGAGACCTGAAGCTGCTATCATGCGCTTGATCCCAAACAGGTTCTGGCCCGGAATCGTGAACCTGGCGCCGCTGTGCGATCCTCCGCTAGCACCCGTCAGGAGATATAAGTGCCGAGCTTGGTGCCGATACTCGTGAAAGCGGTGCCAATCTTCGTGGCCACGCTCTTGACACCGACTATAGCCGCCAGGGAAATCAGCGAAGCCACCAGCACATACTCGATCAGGTTCTGGCCGCGCTCGTCGAGCAAAGCTTCAGCCAGCGTCCGTATCTATGTAAAGGCTAAGTATCCAAGTGGGGCACAGGCTTGCTCTCGACCAAACCGACGATTGTCCGTGCCGCACGCGTGTGGTTATGCACTTGGAAGGCCACGGCGCGTATTCAGGTCCAACCCGTTGTCAAGTCAGTCAGTTACGGCGCAGGCAGGGACCGGCAGACCAGCCGCTGTTAACGGCTGTTCACTAAGGGGGTGCCGGCAGTCGCTATCTGTACACAGGCCTGCCTGCGAACCGCGCCCGGAAATAGAACTCCCAGATCCGCGACAGGTCCGATTACAAACGCATGGCCCCCACGCACCACCGTGCGCAGTCCACCCGGAGGAAAGCGTTTTCGCACCAGAGCCATATAGTGGCTATACTCGCTCGCGCCCAACGGCAGTGGAAACAGGACGAAGTCGTGAACGGGAGTGGCGGGAAGCCCGGTCTCCAGCCGGGTATCTCGATCCTGCATCGCAAATACTCGCGTCCCGGAGGTGAGTTGGACTTCCGGGAACTGAACGGTCAGGTAGTCGGGCAGGTAGTATCCAGCGTGCCGGTAACCCAGAAAATGAGAATCGAAACCGACAATTAGAGTCTCCCGCGGCGATGCGATTCGCGGCAGAACTTCGAGGATGTTCCGGAGCTCCGCTTCAAATCGCCGGACTTCTCCGTACGAGCAATACACGGGAGCGCCAACGAATACCAGAGTATTGGCGGCGGCGCAGCCTCCGATCACCACAATTTTGAGGGCTCTGGACCAGTGAAGATTCGCGTACCAGGTTGAGGCCCACAGGCCCATCCAGGCGCAAGCCGGCGGAGCGAGTGCCAGAAGATAGCCGCTGTTTACGAACTTCAGATAGACGAAGGTGAAGAACAACAGGCCCGGCCCTGTCCAGACCAGCGTGAATACCGTTGTGCGCCGGCCGATGGAGGAACTCCCGGACCGCGCCCGGAACGGGAGTATGGCAGCGCAACCGAAACAGAGAAAATAGATACCCAGGATCGCCGCGGCGCGGGCCAGAGAGTTGAACACGGAGGAATTGAAAACCGTCCCCCTGGACGGCACGGCGAGCCACAGCGACACAAGAGAGGAGATGTAACGTGTCCCGCCGCCGATCCGGATCATGGGGATGAACCACGCCAGCAGCGTCAAGGCCAGCGCGCCGATTCCGGCGGCAGCCTGCTTGCGGCTGGCGTTACGAAACGAAAAGAGCAAGAGAGGTCCCAGCAGCAGGAGCGAGGATGGACGGAAACCGGCCGCCAGGCCCACGACAATCGCGCCGGGCAAAATGAACCGGGCCGCTCCACGCTCGATCCGCCAGCAGAGATATCCGGTGAGAGCCGAGAAGAAGGCTTCGACCATGTAAGTGAGCGCCACCGTACCGTGAAACCACGCCAAGGGAGAGAAGAGAAAGATGAGACCGGCGAATAAGGCGGCGTTCCGGCCAAACCAGCGATCGGCCAGGACATAGATCATCGCCACCGCGCCGCAACTGAAGACCACGCTGATCGCCACCAGGGCCGCGTTGGCGTCGTGGAAAAGCACATTGGCCAGGCGGCCCAGACATACATATAGAAAATAGCCCGGCGGATGCGGCTGATGGACGCTGGGATCGAAGCGCTTCAGGGCCAGCGCGAAGTTGACCGAGTCGATGTCATACAGGTAATGACTTCTGAAAACGAAACGGGTGAGCGCCGTGGCGGCGATCAGGATGGCAGTATCCAGTGCCGGGCGGGACGTCATGACCGGTTTCGTCGCAATCCAGAGGCCAATGGGCGGTCGCCCGCGGGCTGCCGCCAGGGACGCCGAATCGTCCGCTGTTCACTGCCGGAGGGTTCACTGTTGAGATCGGCCGTGTAAACAACCGCTAACGGTTCGCCCCCCTGGATAATCGTCCTCTGCACCATAAACTACTGACCTGGAACGATCTACCAGCCAGTGTCTCAAATGGCTCTCGGAATGCTCTAACACATGGCAGGAGATCAAGTACATGAGAGACAACCTTTTGAAGCTCTATTTGAAGATACAGAACCTGAAAGATGCGGTCATTCGGAACCAGAGCGGGCAGGACCTGATCGAATACGCCCTGGTGGTTTCGCTGATCGCACTGGCGGCTACTGCCGGCATGTCAACGGTCGCGACCAAAATTGGCACCGCTTTCACCAACGTCGGCACCAAGCTGAGCACCTACACCAGTTGAGGCCCGGTGAGAGACTGGCGGGCGCGCGGAAGCCCCATTGGCTTCCTCTGGCGGACCCCTATGAACATGCACTCGATTGCGTGGTGGCCTATCCTCGCACTGCTCGTGATGGCTACGGCGGTGGATATCCGTAGCCGGCGCATCCCGAACTGGCTGGTGCTGCCATTTTTGGCCGCCGGTGTCGTAGTGAACACGGCCAGTCATGGCGTGAAAGGTTTGGGACAGAGTCTGGGCGGCATAGCGCTCGCGGTCGCCGTCACGGGAGTGCTCTGCTGGCTCCGCGGGATGGGCATGGGCGATTTGAAACTATGCGCCGCGGTGGGCGGGTGGATCGGCCCCGGGCAACTAGGTATAGCACTGGTGGCAACGGGCATCGCGGGCGGCGTGCTGGCGCTGATCTGGGCGGCCTGCCACGGATCGCTCGGCGAATCGCTGGAAGGTTCGAGCGATCTCGTCTCGGCGTTCTGGACAAAGGGTGTTCATCCCCATCCAAGCTTGGTACTCGATAACCCTTCCGCGCGGACCATGCCCTACGCTCCGGCAATCGCGATCGGGACAATCTTTTCTTTTTTTGCCATATGACGGCAAGACCGGCAAAAGCTGTCAGGTAACAGGTTCCACTATGCCCAATGTTCCGGATTCCGACGAATCGGCCGCCCTCGCGGTGGCGCTAGTCATGCCGAATGCCACGCGACGCCGGTCGCTGGTAGCGGCACTGGCCGGATCGCAGTTCGTTCCTCTGGTTCACGAGTTCGGGTCCTATCCGTCGCGGGACGATCTGCCCGGAATCGCACGGCTGGGCTGCCAGGTGCTCATCGTGGATCTGGACGACGATGTCGAGCAAGCCATCCATGTGATTGAGAATATTGGCCGCCACAACGCCGCCATGACTGTGATGGCCGCCTCCAGCAGGAACGATTCAGCCCTGATGCGCCGATCCATGCAAGCCGGCGCGCGCGACTTTCTGGTGGAGCCCTTCCTGCCGGAAACCGTGGGCGAAGCGTTTGCTCGTACTTACTCCCGCGGGACCGATCAGAAAAAGGCCCTGGGGAGGGCGCTGGTCTTTGTGCCATCCAAAGGCGGTGTAGGCGTCACCACCATCGCTCTCAATTTTGCGCTGGCGCTGATGAAGGAGTGCGGCGCCAAAGTGGTAGTGGTGGACATGGATTTTCAACTGGGTGAAATTGCCCCCGGGCTCGGCATGACCACGACTTTCTCGGTGGTGGACGCGCTGGCGAGCGCCGCCCGGCTGGACCGCGAGTTTCTGGCGACTCTCTTGATGCAGCACGGCTCCGGCCTCGCGGTGCTGGGCTCTCCGGAAAGCTACGACTTCTTTCACTTGGCCGACGACAAAAGCGTCAAGAAGCTATTCCGGATTCTACGCGAGGAGTTCGACTACGTGGTGGTGGATTCCGGATCCTGTCGCGGCGATACTCAGGAAACTCTGTTTGGGATTGCGGACACGCTCTATCTGGTCACGGAAATGACGTTCGCGTCGCTCCGCAACGCGCACCGGTTGATCTCATTTCTTTCCGCCAGAGACGGGTGCCGCCATATGAAGGTGGTTGCCAATCGGTTCAACGCGCGCTACGGCAACATCGACGGGGATAGCGCCACGAAGGCGTTGACACGGCCGGTGGACTGGAAAATTCCGAACGCCTACGCCGCGGTCCGGACCGCGCAGGACAGCGGTGTTCCGATCGCCATGAACGACTCGCCTTATACGCGCGCAGTGGCGCAGATGGCGAAAGCCGCCTGCGGCAAGCCTTTGACCGCGGCCAAGAAGGCCGGCCAAGGGTTCAACCTCTTCGGTCTGCGAGGACTGCGGGAACTGGCGGACACTTAAATGGAAGTTCTCGATTTCCAAAGACTGAAAACCGATCTGCATGGCACCCTGCTCTCCAGGATCGACCTCGAAAGACTCTCTTCGGTGGATGACGCCAAAGCCCGCCGCGCCGTCGGCACGATCATTCAGGAGATTGTCGGCGCCCAAAAAGTGCCTCTGAACGGCGCGGAAAAAGAGCGGGTGGAAAGCGAGCTTCTGGACGAAGTCTTTGGGTTGGGACCGCTGGAACCCTTGTTGAAGGATCCCACCGTATCGGACATTCTGGTCAACAACCGAAACGTGATCTACGTGGAGCGCCATGGAATCCTGGAGAGGACCGGCGCGAAATTCCGGGACGACCGGCACTTGATGCAGGTGATCGACCGCATCGTGTCGCGCGTAGGCCGCAGAGTGGATGAATCCTCGCCCATGGTCGATGCCAGGCTTCCGGACGGCTCGCGCGTGAACGCCATCATTCCGCCGCTGGCCCTCGACGGCCCTTGCATGTCCATCCGGCGCTTCGGCGGCGGGCCCGTCGCGGCCGAGACCCTGGTGACACTCAAAAGCATCTCCGCCGAGATGATGCAAATTCTGGCCGCCGCGGTAAAAGCGAAAATCAGCGTCCTGATCTCGGGGGGCACCGGCGCGGGCAAGACCACATTTCTGAACATCCTCTCCAGCTTCATTCCGGAGACCGAGCGGATCGTCACCATCGAAGACGCAGCCGAGTTGCAGCTCAAACACGAGGATGTCGTGCGGCTGGAAACCAGGCCTCCCAACGTGGAGGGACTGGGCGCCGTGCGCCAGCGACAGCTCCTCATCAACAGTCTGCGCATGCGGCCGGACCGGATCATCATCGGCGAGGTTCGTGGCGACGAAGCGTTCGACATGTTGCAGGCCATGAACACCGGGCACGAGGGTTCGATGACCACCATCCATGCCAACACCTCCCGCGACGCTCTTTCCAGGTTGGAGTCGATGGTGGCGATGGCGAGTGTCAACATGCCGGAGAGATCCGTGCGCCAGCAGATTGCGTCCGCGATTTCAGTGATCGTGCAGGTGTCGCGCATGAGCGATGGCACCCGAAAAGTGGTCAATATTTCCGAGATCACCGGCCTCGAGGAAAACGTCGTCAGCATGCACGACATTTTTAACTTTGTCAGGAAAGGCATCGGGCCGGATGGAAGAGTCGTGGGTTCGTTTCAGCCCACCGGTATTCGTCCGAAGTTTCTCGATCGGTTGCGTGTTGCCGGCATCCTGCTGCCGGCGGAAATCTTCGAGCGCTCCGTGGAGGTCGACTGAGAATGCCGCCCGGAACACCAGGAGGCGTTGCCACATGTTGCTGATGGTTCTGTCAATCTGTGTGGGGAGTTTCGCGGCCGCGGTATTGGCCGCCATGATGGTTGGAAAAGGCACGTCCAAGCATGGAACCTTAAGGCTCGCCGCATTGGATCACGAGTTCGCGCCCACCGATGATGAGGAAACCATCACCGATATCCGGAAACGCCAGCGACTCTTGAGTGCGATTCCGTGGTTCAACCACTGGCTGACCAAACTGAACCTGGCGTCGGTATCCAGCCTGTACCTGTATCAAGCCGGTGTGACCCTGACGCTCGGAACCCTGGTGCTGACGTCCATCGCGGGCTTCGCCTTCCTGGGATACACACTATATTTGCGATTGGGCGCCGCGCTTCCGGCGCTGCTGGTCTCGGCCGGCTTTCTTCCGCTGCCCTTTCTGTACGTCCGGCACAGGCGTACGAAGCGTCTATCCAAGATGGAACAACAATTGCCCGAGGCGCTCGGCATGATGGTCAGCGCTCTCCGCGTGGGCCACAGTCTGATTGCCAGCCTGGGAGCGGTCGCCCAGGACTGTCATGAGCCGATTAGCGGAGAAATCCGTAAGTGTTTCGAGGAACAAAACTACGGTATCGACTTGCGCACTGCGCTCGTGAATCTTACCGAGAGGGCGCCTATACAGGACTTTCGAATCTTTGTCGCCGCCGTGCTGATTCAGAAGGAAAGCGGCGGAAATCTGGCCGAAGTGTTGGAGAACGTGGCGCAGACCACGCGCGAACGATTCAGGTTGAAAAAGCAGGTGAGCGTTCACACCGCACAAGGGAGGATGACCGGCTGGATACTGTCACTTCTTCCCCTGGCGCTCGGGCTTGCCATGTATTTCGTGAATCCCGACGGAATGAGTGTCTTGTGGAAGCGCCCCATGGGCTTGAAGCTGCTCTACGCAGCCATAGGCATGGACATTGCCGGCGCTCTCATTATTCGAAAGATTGTTCGTATCCGCGTCTGAAAGGCGCATTATGCAGCTTGCTATATTCGCGTTCCTGGCGGCCTTTGTGTTGATGTCGAGTCTCGGTTTCTTACTCTTCTACCGGCAAACAACGCTACGAAGACTCTCGCAAGTGGTGTCAAGAGCGGACGACGCCAGTCTACTAGGTAGCCTTGCGCCGCCCCCGGGCTCCAGGCTCGAAAGGCTCGTAAAGCCATTTCAGAAGGTAGTGCCAAGAAACTCGGCGGATGTCTCGACCGTCCAGAAAAGGCTCGCCAGGGCGGGTTATCGCGAACCATCCTACATCAACATCTTCTATAGCTCCAAGGTGCTCGTTCCAGGCGCGTTATGCCTGTTTGCCACCGTCACGCAGCTTTACGCGTACTCTCCCCTCTTCGTCTATGCGCTGGCGGCTGGCCTCGGGTTTTTGGCTCCGGATTTCTGGCTAAACCATCGCATTTCCGCCCGGCAGATGCAGTTGCGTCTGGGCCTTCCAGAAGCATTGGACCTGATGGTGATCTGCGTGGAGGCGGGCCTGAGCGTCGACAAGGCGACCATGCGCACCGCGGAGGAGTTGCGGATCAGCCAGCCGGCCATCGCCGATGAACTGAGTCTCGTATATCTGGAACAGCGAGCCGGACGCCCACGTGCCGAAGCGTGGAAACATGTTGGGGAGCGCACCGATGTCGACACCATTCGTTCGCTGGCGTCGATATTGATCCAAGCGGACAAGTTTGGCACCAGTGTCGGAAAGACCCTAAGAACTCACTCGGAAGCGCTGCGTACGCGACGGCGGCAGGATGCGGAGGAGAAGGCGGCGAAGACCACCGTGAAACTGACCTTCCCGCTGGTTTTGTTCATTTTTCCGTCGTTGTTCGTCGTGACGCTCGGCCCCTCAATGATCGTTATGTTAGAGGGGTTTGAAAAGTATTTGAGTTGATCCGGCGCGGAGCCGTGTGAACTCGAAAGAAAGGAGAGAACATCATGGATACGACAACCGTTATCCGCCTCGTGGCGGGCATCCTGTTTGTCATCGGCTTAGTGTACTTTGTCCAGCGGCGCCGCAAAGCGGTAAAGTAGTCGCCGCGGTCACTGCGCCCTTCCGGGACGCGTGGAACTCGCAGGGGCGCGACAAGTGTAAAGGAGTGTATGTTGGATCGACGCCGGGCCGGCGGGGCGAAGCAATATTCGGGTGCGACAACTATGAGACGGACCTTGTGTGTGTTCAATCGGAATCGCGAATCGTTCTTGGGACTTCGCGTCGCTCCCGCCGACACCTGGCGCATGGGTTTGAAGGCGCTCTCGGAAAAGAATGGAGCGACACCCGACGATGGCATCTGGCTGGTTCCTTCCCGTGGCGTGCACACGATCGGCATGCTTTGCGCCATCGACTTGATCTACCTGGATTCGGCGAACCGCGTGCTTTATGTCGTCGAACAGCTCGGGCCGTTCCGAATCTCGCCCATCAAGAGCAAGTGTGCCGGCATCCTGGCACTGCGTTCGCGGGCCATTTACTCCTCGAATACACAGATCGGCGATGAATTACTCATTTGCACTCCGGAGCAAATGAAGGAGTGCCTGGAGAGGAAGGACACACAACCGGCCTTCCCGGAGAGGCAATAGTGAGTGAGGCGATGTTTCAGCGTGCGATAGGCAAGATGAGAGGATGGCTAGTCCAGGAGAATGAAGAACCCAGGCGCGCGCGGAGGAGTATTCATCCGGAGGTTCTCGTGTATTACTGGGATGGCTCCGCACCGGAGGGGCGCCGTATGCACGACATCAGCCAGAGCGGCGCCTACATTTGTACGCCGGAACGCTGGTACATCGGTACGATCATTCGGCTCATTCTTCAAAGAGCACGGACGGCGATGCGGGAGGATAGCGCGCCGGTTCCCACGGCTTCAATCTGTATACCCGCGCGAGTTGTAAGGCACGGATCGGACGGTGTAGGCGTCGAGTTCGTTTTTCGCAACGACCAGGAGGAGGAGAGTTTCCGGACATTTCTGGCTGCGATTCCAGCTCAACCGGCGGGAAGTGCGCCGTTCAAAGGCGCGTCGCGCAGGAAAGGACAGGCCCTCGTCGAGTTCACCTTGATGATTCCACTGGTGTTTCTTCTGGCGGTGAACGCCGTGAACGTCGGCGGCTTTCTGTTCGCGTGGATTACCGTGGCCAACGCGGCCCGCGCCGGAGCGGAATATATGAGCATGTCCAGCGCTTCGCTGGGGGCGCCGACTCGAGCGACGCTGGCTCAAATCACCACGCTCGTGACGAATGACGTGTCGTCGCTATTGAACCAATCCAGCCTTGTGGTGGCCATATGCACCAATAACACGACGGCGGCGAATGGCTGCACTACGCTCATTGACCCCGAGGCGCCGGCCTATACTCTGGCCACGGTGGACGTGACATATACTTATAAGCCTTTCATACCGTTGTTTTCGTTTCCACAACTGGGTATTAGCGCTACTCTGCCATCCAGCACAATCCACCGGAAGGCTGTCGTGAGGCTGCTCCAGTGACCGGAGGCGCGGGACCGGGCGGGCTTGCCGGGCGCCGTGGTCAAACCCTCGTGGAGTTCAGCGTGGTGGCGGTTTTGACGGTCATTATGCTTCTGTTCGTTGTCGAGATAGGCCGGATGCTGCTGGTGTATACGACGGTTGCCAACGCGGCGCGCGCAGGCGTGCGTTACGCGATTGTGCACGGCAGCACGCGTTCCGCCGGGACGACGGTCGATAGCGCCAGCGGGCCGGGCGCCGACCCCGCGCAGGTTGTGACGGTGGTGAAGAACTTCGCGAGCGGCGGCCTGTTGACCACCAGCCGTCTGGTGGTTCATGTAACCTATCCGGGCGGTTCCAATGCTCCCGGGCAGTACGTGACGATCACCGTCGTCTATCCGTACGATCCATTGACAACGTACTTTTCGAAGACGTTGCGCCTCGGCAGCGCCACGCAGGGGATCATCGTATTTTGAGACGCTCCGCTATTAATCTCGGCCGCCAGGACGGACAGGCTGTCATTCTGGTCGTGGTGGCAATGAGCATTCTGCTGATCGGCGCGCTCGGGTTGGCGATCGATGGCGGGCAAATGTACGCGCATCGGCAAATGGCGCAGGCTGCCGCGGATGCCGCCGCCCAAGCCGGTATGATGAGCATTTTTGATGGAACCAATGCGACATCGGCGTACCCGTTCGGGACCGGAACTCCTCCCATAGCCTCGTCCACCTGCACGACGGCGGACGGTCGAACGCCCTGCGTCTATGCGCGGAATAATGGGTTCGGCGGGACAACCGCGGACACGGTGACGTTGAGTTTCCCGGCCACCGTTTCCGGTGTCGCTCTTTCGTCCGCCAGCGTTCCGGCGTTGGCCGTCACCGTGCAAAGAACCTTGAAAACGGGCCTGATCCGGTTTATCGGGGGGCCGGCCACTGTTACCATCACGGCAAAGGGCACGGCTGCACTCGTGGGCACGGTTTCACCCACCTGCGTCTACGCACTCGATCCTTCCGCGCAAAATGCATTTCAGGCGACCAATGGCGCCACAGTAGCGTTAAACGGCTGCGGGATCGCGGTGGATTCCACCAACAGCGATGCCGCAACCGTATCGGGCGCATCGACCGTCACTGCATCGGCGATTTCGATAGTGGGTGGAGACGTGATCAGCGGTGGCGGCAGCACCACGCCTGCTCCGGTCACCGGAGCACCGTCGGTCGCGGATCCGTTGGCCTCACTGCCGGCGCCGGTAGTGGGCGCCTGCAACTATACCAATTATAGTCCCGGATGGGGCAACTGGACGCTCAATCCCGGGACCTATTGCGGCGGAATCAACATCTCCAACGGCGCCACGGCTACATTCAATGCAGGTACTTATATCATTAAGGGTGGCGGGGTCACACTGGTTGGCGGAACCACCGACACAGGCAGCGGAGTGATGTTCTATCTCACGGGGACGAACGCGTCCTATGGTTCCGTGACCATCTCCAACGGCGCAAACGCCACCTTCTCGGGGCCGACATCCGGTTCGTGCACGGGGATCGTGTTCTATCAGGACAGAACGATTACGTCGTCCGCCAACGCCACGTTCTCCGGCGGCGTCTCCATGAAAGTGACGGGCACCCTGTATTTTCCGACGACATCGGTATTGTTCTCAAATGGGTCCAGCGTTTCCAATGTCTACACCGCAATCGTTGCCAAGCAGGTTTCGTTTACGGGCGGAACCAGCCTCCAGTACGATGCCACCGGATTGAAGACCGGTCTTTTCTCGAAAGGTGTTGCGCTGGTGCAGTAGTTACTGGGTATGGTGTTGGGAGGATCAACCCTCAAACCGGCGAGCAGGGCTTCGTTATCGGCGAATGGGAGCATTCCGGGGATCCTCGACATTTCGCGGCACCCCCGGCCGATCTCCGCCGACGAAGTCCTGGCGGATCGAGGCGCCAGAATGGTCACCAGCAAACGTCCGGCGTCCGGCGAATCTCGAGAATAGCGCCGGATGGTTTGAAATGCCGTACAGGGCGATCAAGTCCGCAGCCGTGCGCCTCAGGTCGAACAACTCCTCGACCCTGGCGCGTCCCGCGTCTCCCATCCGCCGGCGGAGCGGAGCGTCTCCGAGCAACTGGAGAATCCTCTGCGCGGCCACGGCCGGCTGCCGGGGAGGAACCAGGAATCCGGCAGTTCCGTCCTGGACGACTTCTGGTATCCCGCCTACGCTGGCGCCGATCACGGGTTTACGGCAGGCCATGGCTTCGGCAATCACGAAGCCAAACGCCTCCCGCCAGCGCGGCAACTGGCAGAACACATCGGCAGCGTCGTAGACACCCTCTGCGATCGGATCTTCTACCAGCCCGGTCCATGTGACGTGATCCGCGATCCCCGTTTGGGCGGCATATTCCATGTATTGCGGGCGACCCGAGAACCACCGCGCGATTCACCGGGATGGAGCACTTTCCGCGAAACAGACGCCCATTGCCCAACGGCCTGGTCAGATCGACGCCGTTATAAATGCGCGCGACCTTGCCGCTTCGGACCAGACCGAGGGCTTCGTCGAATTGCGCGGCGCAATCGCTCACCGCAATGACCCGCTCCGGGGGCCAAGTCAACACGCGTCGGATGGCACGCTTCCACCAAACCGAGCGGGTAGAGACATATCCTTCCGGCCGAGAGGCCTGGTCCGTCAGAGGAATGTGGCGCACGGAGCAGCAGCGAGCCAGCCACGGGTATAGACTGACGAGACCCAGAAAGCTCACATGGAACACGCCGGGGCGATAGCGCCGGAGAAGCCGGGCCACATGGCGGCAGGCGGTCCAATTCAGACCGCTGGTATCCGGCACGACGTCAATCGTAGTGCCGGGCATTTCGAGAAATCGCCGAACACTCTCAACCGGTTCCCGGCGAAAACAAACGACGCTTCTCGAGCCGGCGCTGGCGAGCTGGGACGAGAGGTCGCGGGCGAACATCTCGACACCGCCGATCCGTTTGGGGACGGCGCCGAAAATGGACATGACGCAGCCCGGCATCAGAGACTCCCATCAGCCGCCAGGCAACACCCGTTTTCCCACACTCGGGAGCGCTGCTTCCAGAGTTGCCGAATCGGGGATATGCGAATATTGCCGACCGGCGGCCGGTTGGCGCACACGGTTACATCGCCGTTTGCCTGGAATTAAAGCATCGTCAGGGCGCAGCAGGGCGCCTTCCGTTCGTGGGCCACATGAGCTTGGGTCGCGAGCCGAAGCCCGGCTGGATACTGAAAATAGCGGAGCATGGCGGCGAAGTGAGCTTCGGTATTGGCGATATGCCAGCCGGCGCGTTTCAATGCCGCCAGATCCTGAACTTTGCGCACGGTCTTGGCCGGGTCGCGAGGCCAGTTTCCACTGGTCTCGAACCATCGAGGGTCGCTGGCGGTGTTGTAGTTCTGTTCGACCGGCTGATAAAAGACTTCCATTCGGTCGCGGGTGGCCCAGCGGGCAACCTCGCACAAATCGTCGAGATCGTGCTCCATGATGACGGTCTTCAGGAGAACCCGGAACGTCAGATCATGCTGGGATCTCATCCGTACCAGCGTATCGAGAGGCTGGCTGGTTCTTTCGAAGAAGTCTTCCCGGCCGCGGATCTTCGAATAGGCCGCGCCGGCGCCGTCGAGCGAGACCGTGATGCGCCAAGGGTTTGTGAGTGCGAGCCGCTCGATCCTGGCTTGATCGCTCCAGTAGCCGTGGGTAAGGACCTCCAGGGAAAACCCCAGGGGAACCGCGTGCCGGACTAACTCGAGGGCCTGAGGATAAAGGAGGCTTCACCGGTGGTACTATCTTTGGGCCGCCCTGAGGGCTTGACAGAACGCTCTATATGGTGTCATATATATATGAAATATGACAGAAAAAGATGCCGCCGCGTTTCTGCCCCTTCACAACAACTGGTTCCACATATTGCTGTCGCTGGCCGGCGCCGAGCAGCACGGCTACGGCATCATGCAGGAAGTGCTGGAACGGACCAATGGAACGGTCCGCCTTTGGCCCGCCACTCTGTACGGTTCTCTGAAACGGTTGATCGCGGACGGGCTGATTGAAGAGTCCGATGAGCGGCCGGTGGCGGAACTGGATGACGCCCGCCGCCGCTACTACCGGTTGACGCGGCTGGGACGAACCGTGCTCGAACTCGAATGCGAGCGGATGCAAGAGATGGTCCGGATGGTGCAAAAGAAGCGCCGGGAGGAGGCCTGGTGATGAACCCCCGAGTGAGCGTCTGCGTGGCCCTGTATCGCCGGCTGGCGAACGCGTATCCGCACGAGTTCCGCGTGTTGTATGGAGAGGATCTCGAGCGGTTGGGTGAAGACGCCGCTCCGGAAGCCTGGCGGCGGTACGGTCTGTCGGGCCTGCTGCGGCTGCTCGCCGATATCGCCGTCCGCTTGCCCGCCGAGTATCTCACCGAGATCCAGCAGGACATAGTCTATGCTCTGCGGCTGCTGGCCAAGGCGCCGGGGTTCACTGCGGTGGCTGTGCTTTCGCTCGGCGTCGGCATTGGGATGTGCTGCGCGGTGCTCGCCGAATGCCAGGCCATCATAGGGCCGCCTCCCGGCGTGCGCGATCCGGCGGCGCTCGCGACCTTCCATTGGACCCAGGTTTCCTACCCGTATTTCGAGCATTATCGGGATGCCCACCAGACGGTGGCCGCGGCCACGGCTGTTCTCCTACAGGTGCCGTTCGCCGTGGCGTCCACCGGCGACCAGAGCGCGCGGGCGGAACGGGTTTACGGACACCTGGTATCACCCGAGTATTTCACCACCTTGGGTGTGACGCCAGCCGCGGGCCGGGTTTTCGGGCCGGAAACGGAGAGGTCCGGCATGCCTCCCGTGGTGGTGGTCAGCGACCGCTTCTGGCGCACTCACCTTGACGCCGACCCACATGCCGTGGGACGCGGACTGCGGCTGAACGGTTCGATGGCCACCATCGTGGGCATCGGTCCCAAGGACTTTCTGGGTGTTTGGCCGCAGAGTCCGGCGGATCTGTTCGTGCCCGTGACGTGCGGCGTTTCCCTGGCTCCCGAACTCAGCGGCGATCCGCTCCATCGCAGCGACCGCGAGATCTTTCGCGTCGTGTTTCGGCTGGCGCATGGTGTGACGCTGCCCAAGGCGGAAGCCGTTCTCGATGCCATGACCCGCAATCTCGACCAGGAAACCGGAGCACGGCACGACCGCGATCGCAAAGGCCGGGTGGTGTGGCTGATGCCGGCCGGCACCGTTGGTTACATCACACCCGAACAGACCGCGTTGGTAGACACCTTCAACGTGGTGCTGTGGGCGCTGGTCCTCTCGCTGGTGTGCGCCAACCTGGCCAGTCTGCTGCTGGCTCGCGGCAGCCAGAGAAGGCGGGAAATCGCCATTCGTCTTTCGGTGGGCGCCAGCCGGGTGCGGCTGGTCCGGCAGTTCCTGACCGAAAGCGTGCTCCTGTCTTTCGCCGGCGGGCTGGCCGGCATCGTGCTCGCCTATTGGATCACGCACGTGCTCTCGTCTCTGCCACTACCTTCGCAGATCCCGCTCGAGTTCAACTGCCACCTCGATTTCCACGTGCTCGCAATCACACTGGCGATTGCGCTGGCGGCGGGCATAGGCTTCGGCCTGGCGCCGGCGCTCTCTTCGACGCGCGCCGATATCGGCGTCACTTTGAAAGAGGGCGCGCAGGCGCCGCTGCGTGGCTATCGCCGCCTCGGCTTACGCAATTTCTTCGTGGTCGGCCAGGTGGCGGCATCCCTGATGCTCTTGCTGGTCACCTGGTTTGTAGCCCTGGGTTTCCTGAGCACTACCCGCCTCGACACCGGCTTCGAAGTCCCCAATCTCAACCTGGTTTCGCTCGACCCGGTGCGGGACGGCTATTCCGCGCAGCGGACGGCGGCGCTGTTCACGAACCTGCCCGACGAGCTCCTGCGCGTCAACGGGGTTCGCGCCGTGGCGTTGACCGGCAGCGCACTGTTGGCCGGCGGGGACACCACCCGTTTGTCGGCTCCCACCGGCGACGGGAAGGTTGGCCAGGTGGTGCAGACGGCCCTCCGGGAGCGCATCGGGGCGAATTACTTCGCCACGCTTGGTGTGCCTCTGTTGGGCGGGCGAGAGTTCGACCGGCGCGATCGGGAACAGGATGGGCCGGCCATCCTCAATCAGACTGCCGCGCGCGCGTTGTTCGGCGCCGAGAACCCGATCGGCCGCCGCATTCGCGATAAGGACCTGAACTACACGGTGGTTGGCTTTGCGCGCGATATACGGGCCGGATTCCTGATACCAAAGTCCGTGGCCACGGTGTTTCTACCCCTTACGGCCGATTGGCTTGGCAAGAACGCGGGGCGCCGCGTTACCGTCCTGGTGCGCGGCACCCTGGCCGCCGCGCGGGACCAACTGACATCGCTGCATCCCGATCTCACGGTTTTCGACGTACACACCATGCAAGAGGACCTCGACCGGATGAACTCGCTCGTCCAATGGGATTCCGCGATCTACGTGATTCTGGGCTTTTTCGCGCTACTGCTGGCCTCGATCGGCCTGGGCGGAGTCACGGCGTACGCGGTGGTGAGGCGGCGGAAAGAGATTGGCATCCGCATGGCGCTGGGCGCGCGCGCCCATCAGGTGCAGGGACTGGTGCTGAGAGAAGGGACGGCGCTGGTGGCAGTGGGCTCGGCGCTCGGCGTCAGCGGCGCGTATGCTCTGGCGCGCGTTTTTTCCGCTTACAGCGACGTGTTGGCGCGGACCTTCGGCCAACGCGACAACAACCCATTTCTGCTGGTCGGAGCGCCGCTCGTGCTGGCCGGGCTGGCGATGCTGGCCTGCTACCTGCCGGCGCGGCGCGCCACCGGGATCGATCCCGTCTCCGCGCTGCGGGAAGAGTGAGGGCGGACTCTGCAGACCTGAGAACCTGCGTAACAGAAGCCAGCCAGCATCGTATAATATGCATGCCCATTCGTGCTCACGACCGGCGCGGAGACCGCGCCATGCGTGGTAGCGGCGCGCTTGTCCACGATGTGCGTTTCGCCGCGCGCATGCTGCGCCGGAGCCCCGGTTTCGCGGCGACGGTCATTCTCATTTCCGCTATTGGCATTGGGGGCGTGGCCGTCATGTTCACCGTCCTATGGGGAGTTGTGCTCCGGCCTCTTCCGTTTGGCGATCCCGGCCGCCTGGTCTGGGCCGAAGCGACGACGACCGCGGGCCGGCCAAATTCTGTCTCTGCCATGGACTACTTCGACTACCGGGACCAATGCAATGCCTTCGAGTCGCTGGCCGCACGCCGGACGTGAGAAAGAATTGGCTGGGCTGAGATACCGCGTGAGCCCCAATCGCGGCGGATCGAGGCCGGCGCGACGATCAACTCATCGTCGGATGCTGGGATGATACCGTTACGGTGGCATAAT
>JBEKSR010000023.1:0-80100 GCA_049516835.1 Bryobacteraceae bacterium
AGCAACCCGCTGCGGCGGCCGGTGGGCAGGTCGATCTGCGTCACGTCGCCATTCACCACCATCTTGGAATTGAAGCCCTGGCGCGTGAGCACCATCTTCATCTGCTCGGCGGTGCTGTTCTGCGCCTCGTCCAGAATGATGAAGCTGTCGTTGAGCGTGCGGCCGCGCATGAAGGCGATGGGGGCCACTTCGATGACGTTGCGCTCCAGCAGCTTTTCGACGCGATCGCTATCGAGCATGTCATAGAGCGCGTCGTAGAGCGGGCGCAGATAAGGGTCCACTTTTTCCTGCAAAGTGCCCGGCAGGAAGCCCAGCCGCTCGCCGGCTTCCACCGCGGGGCGGGTCAGGATGATGCGCGCCACGCGCTTGCTCATCAAGGCGGAGATGCCCATGGCCACGGCCAGATAGGTCTTGCCGGTGCCCGCGGGACCGATGCCGAAGACCATGTCGTTGCGCTCGATGGCCTCCAGGTAGCGGCGCTGGTTGACCGATTTCGGGGCCAGCGCCTTCTTGCCGAAGTTGCGCTGCCGGCCGCTCTCGACCAGCGCGCGGAGAGACACTTCCGGATCGAGCGTGACCACGCGCAGGTAGCTGTTCAGGTCGCCGTTATTGAAAACGTGGCCTTCGCGGACCAGCGCGGTGTAGTCTTCCAGAATGCTTTCCGCGCGGGAAACGTTCTCGGCTTCGCCTTCGATTTCAAGATTGTTGTCCACCAATTGAGTGTGGACGCTCAATCCGGATTCAAACAACCGGATGTTCTCATCGCGGGTGCCAAAGAGGCTTTCGACGCCTCGGCTGATACGCACGCTAGCTTTCATCGATTGGGTGCTGAGTACCTCCAAGCCGGGAAAAACGGCGACAGCATAGGACGGTCAAACCGGAGTGGTTCGAAGCTTCGTCAACCCGCTCGCGCGGGCGGCTGAAAACCATCTGCTTATATTATACCGAAGAGTCAAGGACCGTGGTGGTTGCGGGCTAAGCGCGTCTGAATTGCCTTCTTTCTCGGCATCGTGCTAATCAAGGTACATGGATAATTCAGTATCTCGCCGATTGTTCCTGTCAGCCGTAGCTGCTGCTCCGGCGGCGCCGGTCCTGGTTGCCTCGGACAGAATTGCGATATTCGATCCGCCGCCCGACCGGGTCCGAATCGTGGTGGCTCAGGCCTCATTCGTAGTCCCGCCCCCCGCCTACACGCCGGCGGAGATTCAACAGATCAAGTCCGCGGGCTCGGGCAAGCCCATTGAGTTCATTCACACCAGCACGCTGGAGGAATTGTACAAAGTGCTGCCCGAGGCCGACGTGGTTTTCGGCGCGCTCAACGCGGAGATGCTGTCGCGGGCCAAGAACTTGCGATGGATGCAGGCCATAGAAGCGGGAATGGAGCACGTCCTGTTTCCAGAGCTGATCAAGAGTAACGTAGTGGTGACAAACATGGCGCGGATGTTCGCGCCGGGCCTCGGGGATACAGCCATGTCGATGCTCTTGGCCCTGACGCGCGGGCTCCAGAAGACCTACATTCCGCAGTTCCAGAAGCGGGTGTGGAAGCGCGACTTCAACCTGGTGGAGCTGGATGGCATGACCATGGCGATCTCGGGCATGGGCGGCATAGGACAGGCCGTGGCTACCCGCGCGCACTACGGTTTCAATATGCGGATCCTGGGCACGGATGCCAAACCCATGGCCAAACCGATTTTCGTGGACACGCTCCGCGAGCCGGCCTGGCTCATGGAGATGATCCCGCAGACGGACGTTGTGGTCTGCGCGGCTCCCTGGACCAAGGAAACCGAAGGGCTGTTCAATGCCCAGGTGTTCGGGGCCATGAAGAAGACGGCGTACTTCCTCAACATGTCCCGGGGACCGCTGGTGGACGAGAAGGCCCTCGTCGCCGCGCTGAAGGAAGGCCGCATCGCCGGCGCGGGCCTGGATGTAGTGTACCCCGAGCCGTATCCAACCACTGGCGCGTACTGGGATTGCCCCAACCTGTTGATGACGCAACACACCGGTGGATTCTCGCCCGGACGCCAGATCCGTCTGATGGGGCTGCTGGCCGAGAACGTCCGGCGTTACACCAGTGGCTTGCCGCTGATGAACGTGGTGGACAAGCAGCGCGGCTACTGAACGGCACGCCGACACATGAAGAGGCGGCCGGCCACGGCGGGCCATGGCCAGCAGGCCCCTCCCCGGTGGGGCTTCCGCAGCGTTACTGGATCAGGCGCAAACCGTTCGGGCCGGGGATGGTCCGGACCCAGGAGTTCATCTCTTCTTCGTTCTGCAAGAGGTCGCGCAGAGTGGCTTGGCTGAGAACCTGGTCGACGGCAATCTGCACGGCGCGCCAGAGGGAACGCACGGAGCAATCCACCGAACGGGTGCAGATGGGGGCCTGGCCGGAATGGCTGTCGCAGAATTTGCTCTCGAAGAGGCGCCCGCCCAGGGCGCTAATGACGTCGGCGATGACAATCGACTCCGGCGGCCGCGCCAGTGTGTAGCCACCCTCTTTGCCGCGTTCGGCCTTGACGAATCCACCCTTGCGGAGCACGCGCAGGATCTTGGCGGCATAGGCCGGGGAGACGCCTTCGGCGTGGCTCATTTCGGGGATGGTGAGGCTTCCGCCCTTGCCCGCGTAGCCGATGCGGACCAGACAGCGCAAGCCGTATTCTTCGTTGGCGCTGAGCTTCATCTGGGGAGCCCCGCGATGGGGATGAAATCTTCGATCCCCAGCGCCAGTTTGGCGGCTTGAGACATGCGGTCCTTCGACCATGGCGGATCGAAGGTCAGCTCGATTTTGACGCCAGTCACGCCGGGGACGGCGCGGACGGCGCGCTCGACATCGGCGGGCAAGCTCCCCGCCACGGGGCAGTTGGGAGCAGTCAGAGTCATGCGGATGGCGGCCTGCCCCGCGGCATCCACGGCGACGTCGTAGATGAGGCCGAGCTCGTAGATGTTGACGGGCATCTCCGGATCGCAGACCGTCTCGAGGGCGGCGACGACTTGGTCGTGGAGGCTCATTCGGTGGACACCACCGGCTCGCCGGAGTTCGTGAGGGCGGATTTCAGCGTGTGCCAGGCCAGCGTGGCGCACTTCACGCGCGCGGGGTAGTCGCGCACGCCGCAAAAGACCACCAGCTTGCCCAGCTCCTGGGTCACGGGGGTATCGGTGGTGAGCAGCTCGTGGAACTTCTCGAGCAGCTTGAGGGCCTCTTCCCGCGATTTTCCTTTCAGGCTTTCGGTCATCAGAGACGCGGAGGCGGTGGAGATGGCGCAGCCGGAGCCGACCCAGCTCACGTCCTTCACGATGTCGTTTTCGATCTTGATGTAGAGTTTCAGCTCATCGCCGCAGAGAGGGTTGTAGCCCTCGGCCTTGCGGTTGGCGTCCGCCATCGCATGACAGTTGCGGGGACGCTTGCTGTGGTCGAGTATGATGTCCTGATATAGATCGTCATTCATCAGGAGAAAATCTCCTTTACTTTTGCGAGACCGGCCGCCAGGGCGTCGATCTCCGCAACCGTGTTGTAGAAGGCGAGCGAAGCGCGGGTGGTGGCGGGCACGCCGAAACGGTCCATCACCGGCTGCGCGCAATGGTGGCCGGTGCGCACGGCAATCCCCTGCCGGTCGAGCACCGTGCCGATATCGTGGGGATGGATGCCGTCGATGACGAACGAGAGCACGGCCGCCTTGTCGCGCGCCGTGCCGACGATGCGAAGGCCCGGAATGCGCGAAAGCGCCTCGGTACCGTAGACCAGCAACTCGTGCTCGTAGGCGGCGATTTTGTCCAGGCCGATGCGCGTGACGTAATCGAACGCGGCGCCCAGGCCGATGCCGCCCGCGATGCTGGGCGTGCCGGCCTCGAATTTGTACGGCAGGTCGGCGTAGACGGTCTTTTCGAAGGTGACCGTTTTGATCATGTCGCCGCCGCCCTGGTAGGGAGGCATGGCGTTCAGCAGGCGGGCTTTGCCGTAGAGGATGCCAATGCCGGTGGGCCCGAACACTTTGTGGCCGGAGAAAGCGTAGAAGTCGGCATCCAGCGCCTGCACGTCGATTTTCATGTGGGGCGCCGCCTGCGCGCCGTCGATCAGCGCCAGGGCGCCGGCGCGGTGGGCCATCTCGACGATCTGGCGCACGGGATTGACGGTGCCCAGCGCATTGGAGATGTGGCCCACGGCCACCATGCGCGTGCGGGGGCCGAGAAGCTTTTCGTACTCCTCGAGGAGCAACTCGCCGCGGTCGTCCATGGGGATGACCCGCAGCTTCGCGCCCTTCTCTTCACACAGCAGTTGCCAGGGCACGATGTTGGAGTGGTGCTCGAGCGCCGAGATGACGATCTCGTCGCCTTCCCTCACGTTCTTGCGGCCCCAACTGCTGGCCACGAGGTTGATGCCTTCGGTTGTGCCGCGTACGAAGATCACCTCGTTCTTGGCGCGGGCGTTGAGAAAGCGCTTGGCCTTGGTTCGCGTCTCTTCGTAGGCCGCGGTGGAGCGCTGGCTCAGCTCGTGCACGCCACGGTGAATGTTGGCGCAATCGACTTCGTAGAACTTGCGGATGGCATCGATCACCGCCAACGGTTTCTGCGCCGTGGCGGCGCTATCCAGATACACCAGGGGCTTTCCATGGATTCTCTGTTTCAGAACCGGGAAATCCTCCCGGACCTTGTCCACGTCGAAACCGGCGGAGATCACGCTAGCGATCATTTCTCACACCCCCAAAAGCGAGGCTCTCCGGCGAGGGGCGAAAACCGGGGGACAGACGGATGCGTCCACGCGGCGGTGCGCCGACACGGTGTTGAGCGAGAGATGACGCGCGCCTTGGGACGCATTCGTCAGTCCCCTGGTTTTCGCGGACCTTTCCACTGCAGGAGGCGTGGCGGTGTGAGAAATGCGGACTAGCGATCATGCTCATGGAATTTCTCGAACAGGACTCGCTCGAGCGAATCCTTCAGGGATTGAACTTTGATGCGGTCGATGATGTCCTGCGCGAACGCGTAGGTTAGTAGGCTGCGGGCATCCTGTTTGCCGATGCCGCGCGATTGCAGATAGAACATGGATTCGGCGTCCAACTGGCCGATGGTGGCGCCGTGCGTGCAGCGCACGTCGTCGGCGAAAATCTGCAATTCGGGCTTGGTGTTGATGACCGCTTCGTCGGAGAGCACGAGGTTCTTGTTGGTCTGCTTGGAGTCGGTCTTCTGCGCGTCCTGGCGAACGATGATGCGGCCGTTGAAAACGGCGCTGGCCCGGCCGTCGAGGATGCCTTTGTACAGCTCGTGGCTGGTGCCGTGCGGCTTGGCGTGTTCGATGGAAGTATGATTGTCCACGTGCTGGGCGCCGTTCACCAGGTAGAGGCCGTTGAGCGTGGCGTCCGTGCCTTCCGAAAGGGTGACGCTGACTTCGTTGCGGACCAAGGCGCCGCCGAGCGAGATGGAGGTGGCGGAGAAATTGGCGCTGCGGCCCAGGCTGGCGAACATGACGCCGACGTGGAAGGCGGAGGAAGATTCGAGCTGGACCTTGTAGTGATCCACCACCGAGCCGCTGCCGGCGACGATTTCGGTGACGGCGTTGGTGAAGTAAGAGCCTGTGCCAGAGTAGGTCTCGACGATGGTGCAGTGGGCGTCGGGGCCGACCACGATGAGCGTGCGGGGGTGAGAGATTTCGGAAGGGGAATCGTAACGGATTTGGATGGGCTCGCCGACGATTTGGCCGCGCGGGATGTGGATGTAGGTGACGTCCCGGAAGAGAGCCGTGTTTAGGGCAACGAAGGCGTGGTTTTGGAAGGGGGCGTATTTGCCGAGATATTGTTGGGCTTCGGGGGGGAAACCCGGGGACAGACAGCCATTTTTCGCCAAGGGCGAAAAACGGAGTCTGTCCCCCATTCGGGCGATGGGGGCGACGTTGGTGAAGCGCCAATCTTCATCGTGGGTGGTGGGGAAGCCTAGCTCCAGGAAGCGCTGGAACGCGGTCTCGCGCAACCCTTGTTCCGCAACGGCCGTCATAGCTTGGCGACAGCCTCCTCTTCGTCCACAATGCCCAGGCCGGCGTAACCGCTCTCCTCGAGCTCGAGGGCCAATTCCTTGCCGCCCGATTTCACGATCCGGCCCTCGGCCAGCACATGCACATAGTCGGGCACGATGTAGTTCAAGAGGCGCTGGTAGTGAGTGACCACGATCATGGCGCGCTCGGGCGAGCGCAAGGCGTTGACGCCGCCGGCCACGGTGCGCAGCGCGTCGATATCGAGGCCGGAATCGGTCTCATCGAGAATGGCCAGCCGCGGCTCCAGCACGGCCATTTGGAAAATTTCGTTGCGCTTCTTCTCGCCGCCGGAGAAACCGGCGTTGACGGCGCGGTTCAACAGCACCTGGTCCATCTCGAGGAGCTTCATCCTGTCCTTGACCAGGCTGAGGAAATCCATGGCATCCAGCTCCTCGAGGCCGCGGTGCTTGCGGATAGCATTCAGCGCGGCTTTCAGGAAGTACATATTGCTGACGCCGGGGATCTCGACGGGATATTGAAACGCCAGAAAGATGCCCTCGCGCGCGCGGTCTTCAGGCAGCATGGCCAGCAGGTCCTTGCCGTCGTAGATCACCTGGCCGCCGGTGACGACGTACAGCTCGCGCCCCGCCAGCACCTGCGCCAGCGTGCTTTTGCCGGAGCCGTTCGGCCCCATGATGGCGTGCACCTCGCCGGAATTAACGGTGAGCGAGATGCCCTTCAGTATTTCCCGATCGCCAACGGTGGCGTGCAGATCCTTGATTTCCAGTAGTGCCATGGCTTACCCGACGCTTCCTTCGAGACTGACTCCCAGCAGCTTCTGCGCTTCCACGGCGAATTCCATGGGCAACTCGCGGAACACCTGCTTACAGAAACCGTGCACGATCATGGAGACCGCGTCTTCGGTGGAGATGCCGCGCTGGCGGCAGTAGAAGATCTGGTCTTCCCCGATTTTCGAGGTGGAGGCCTCGTGCTCCACCTGCGAAGAGGTGTTCTTGACCTCGAGATACGGGAAGGTGTGGGCGCCGCATTTGTCGCCCAGCAGCAGCGAATCGCACTGCGAGTAGTTGCGGGCGCCGGTGGCGGACTTCAGAATCTTGACCCCGCCGCGGTAGGTGTTCTGGCCGTGGCCGGCGGAGATGCCCTTGGACACGATGGTGCTCGTAGTGTTCTTCCCGATGTGGATCATCTTGGTGCCGGTGTCGGCCTGCTGCCAATTGTTGGTCAGCGCCACCGAATAGAACTCGCCCACGGAGTTGTCGCCCATCAGCAGGCAGCTCGGATACTTCCACGTGATGGCCGAGCCGGTCTCGACCTGGGTCCACGAAATCTTGGAATTCACGCCGCGGCAGGCGCCCCGCTTGGTGACGAAGTTATAGATGCCGCCCTTGCCTTGCTTGTCGCCCGGATACCAGTTCTGCACGGTGGAGTACTTGATCTGGGCATTATCCAGGGCCACCAGCTCGACCACCGCGGCGTGCAACTGGTTGGTGTCGCGCATGGGGGCGGTGCAGCCCTCCAGGTAGCTCACATAAGCGCCTTCATCGGCCACGATCAGGGTGCGCTCGAACTGCCCGGTGTCCTTGGCATTGATGCGGAAGTAGGTGGAGAGCTCCATGGGGCAGCGGACGCCTTTGGGCACGTAGCAGAAGGAGCCGTCGCTGAAGACAGCCGAATTCAGGGCCGCGAAGAAGTTGTCGGAGGAGGGAACCACCGAGCCGAGGTACTGCCGCACCAGGTCGGGGTGCTCGCGCACGGCTTCGGAGAAGGAACCGAAGATGATGCCCATGGCCTTCAGCTTTTCTTTGAAGGTGGTGGCCACGGAGACCGAGTCGAACACGGCGTCGACCGCGACGCCAGCCAGAAGTTCCTGTTCTTTCAGCGGGATGCCGAGTTTGGCGTAGGTCTTGAGGAGCTCCGGATCGACCTCGTTCAGGCTCTTGGGGCCACCCTTTTTCGATTTGGGCGAGGAATAGTAGATGATGTCCTGGTAATCGATGGGCGGGTAGTGCACGTTGGCCCAGGTGGGCTCCTTCATGGTCTGCCAGTGGCGGAAGGCCTTGAGCCGCCATTCCAGCAGCCATTCCGGTTCCTGTTTCTTGGCGGAGATGAGGCGGATGACGTCTTCGTTCAGGCCGCGGGGGATGGCATCGGCTTCGATATCGGTGACGAAACCCCACTTATATTCCTGATTCGCAAAGGTCTCGATAGTGTTGGTAGAATCGCTCACCCGTTATACTCCTAAACTATGGGCTGATACCAGTTTAGCTAATCTGTACTTCTTAGTCAAGATTGCTCAACTAATGGATGCGGGGGAGGGCTGAGCGGGTGCGGGAAAGGGGCGGGTGGCGGGGGCGCGGCGGGACTGGAGAGGTCCGGGGCATCCTCGGAGACAAGGTTGCGGAACGAACCCAATTCGGCCGTAGGGGGTTGAATCTGGGCGGGTTGCGGGCTCGCTTCGCTCGCGGGGCCAGGGGTCGGGGGCCAGGGGCCGGGGGCGGACTCCGGCTGGCGGTGTTCGGATTCGAGGCGCTGGAGTTCTTTGAGGGCGCGGTGGTAGTCGCGGCCGGTGGAATCGATGCGGCGCTGGAGGCGGGAGAAGGTGTTTGCGCCGCGGCCGAAGGCCTGGCCGGCGGGGCAGTCTTTTTTCAGGGTCCAGGCATCCTGCATTTCGCATTCGAGGATCTCGGCATCGATTCTTCGAAAGCGGCGGAGCAGCCACTCGTCATGGATGAGGGTATCGACGAGGAGGCGTTCTTCGGGGGTGGCGGGTTGCCAACGCTCCTGGTATTCGGCGGCGAGGGTTTCGAGGTCGGCTGGATCCTCGCTGCGGATGATTTGAGACTTGGCGTCAATGCCGGTTTTGGTGGCATTGAAACGGGAGACGGCCTTGCCCTCGACGGAGCTTGGACCGGTGGACTTCTGCGCGTTGAGACGATTCGCTTCGATTTGTTGGATGGTGGCCATAAATGAAAAAGACAGGCGGACCCGGGGAGCGGGTCGGCCTGTCCCGCTCACAGGGTAGCACGGGGGGTGGCGGGAGACAGGGGGCGGGATGTTTGTAAGTTATTGAGGGGGAGGGAGATAATAGTTCTGCAAAAGTTGTCACCGGATTATTCTTGGGAGGCAAATTCGGAGCGCTTTTTGGGGCGGCGGGGCGGGGCGATGAAACGGCTGCTGGAGGGCCCCGATCCGTGGCCCGCTATTCCGGGGCGACCGATCCCGCACTTCCTGGTGTGCCGGTGGGCCTTATGAGTAGACGGTGGGCTCAAGAGCCCAACTGACGTGAGCGGCGTGTCACGGGACTAATCCGCGCCGCACCAGGGCCAAGGCAAGCGGCCGCTGATTGAAAAGGTATGGGGAAGCTTGAGCCCCCACCTCGTTCTGGGAGACTTTGGCTTGTTGGTCGGCTTTACTCAATCTGGGCATTCTTATACAATTTCATCATGTCCATCCATAAGGCCGTTGATGAGAGCAACTCGCCGCTGGTCTTAAACTTGGAAGCGAAATCTGGCTCATTCGAAGGCTTACAGGCATACTTGCTCGATGCCGCGAGAGCAATAGAACATCTGGAAGAATCTCAGAAACTTCCGATCAAGCGTTCCGGTTGATTGGATCGGAGAAGGTCTGGGACCGTGGCGTCGCGCTGACCTCCCGCTTGCAGACGTTCGAAACCGAGATGCTGGCCGAGGAGGAGAATTTCGCCGCGCTGGCACGCATCAACCGTGAACTCATCGGCAAGGTAGAAGGACTGGATTCGGCGCAACGGGCGGTTCTGGACATGGATTCGACCGAGATTCCTGTTTACGGCGAGCAGGAGAACAGCGCCTACAGCGGCCACTTCGAATCGACCTGCTATCACCCGCTGTTGTTGTTCAGTCGGGAGGGCGACTGTCTGGCTGCCAAGCTGCGGCCCGGCAACGTGCACAGCGCCGGCGATTGGGAAGAACTGCTGCTGCCGGAAATCGAGCGGCAACAGAAGCAGGGCAAGGAGGTAGTCTTCCGCGCCGATGCCGCTTTCGCCAAGCCGGAGATCTACGAGGCCCTGGAGGAGCGGGGTGTGAAGTATACCATCCGCATCCCCTCCGACGAGAACCTGGAGCGGGACATTGCCGAGTTGCTCACGCGGCCGGTGGGGAGGCCAAGCTAAAAGCCAGTGGTGTGGTACAAGAGCTTTCTGTACCGAGCGGTGAGTTGGAAGACGGCGCGGCGTGTGGTGGCCAAAGTGGAGTTCCACTTCGGCGAATTGTTTCCGCGGGTGGGATTCATCGTGACCAACCTGGAAACGGACAGCCGGGCGGTGGTGCGGTTCTATAACAAGCGTGGGACGGCCGAGCAGTGGATCAAAGAAGGCAAGCAGGCGGTGAAGATGACCTGGCTGGGCTGCCGCCGGTTCCGGTCCAACGAGGTGCGGCTGTGGCTGAGCGTCATGGCGTACAACTTGGGGAACCTGTGGCGGGGGGTGCCCTTTGGGCCCTGTGCTGCCGAGGCGGATCGTTAATTGGTCGTTGACAAGCTTGCAGCAACGCTTGGTGAAGACCGGTGGCCGGTTGGTCAAGCACGCGCGGTACTACCGGCTGCTGCTGGCGGAAAGCGGCCTGACGCGGCGGCTGTTCGGGGCGATGGTACGCCGGATCGCCGCCTTACCGGTGGCGACTGGGTAGAGGAAGGGTTGTTGTAGAGATATTCCACAACGAGCAGGGAGGAAGCGGGAGGTGTCGATGGAACTTGCTGGAGAAGTGAGACTTGCCTGCTTTGAACCCTCTGACACCTGTGGAAAAGTAATCCAGGTCGAGCGAATGGAGATTTTCAGAGCTGCATGTCGATATTCATGGACAAAGAACGCCTAATGGTTGTACACTGAACCCCTCTGGAGATCCCATAATGGAAATCCCGGTCAAGATCCTTATGTCTACACGTAGCCGCCTGTCTCGATCGCAAGTGGTCGCTCTTGCGTCTGTTCTGACGATCGTCCTTGCACCGTTTGCATTGCGCGCGGGCTCGATCTCCACGCTCACATTGAACCCGGATTTCGAAACCACCAACCAGAGCCTTTGGAACACGGGTCCAGCTGCCGTCGGGTCGCTGACTTATTTTGTCGGGGCTTCCTGGGATGCCTCAGGGACGATCGGGAAAATCAAGAACACCGTCGTGGGAAAGTTCGGCGCCCAACTCTCGGGATCGACCAGCGGGCAGGTCGGCTTAGGCCTGTCGCTCGAGTACAATTCCGGCAGCCTGAACGCCGATGTGAAACCGACGGTCAGCGTATCGATCCCCAGCCAGATCGTGTTGGGCACCCCGTTTGCGGTGAGCACCAGCGTCACCAACACGGCGCTCGGATTCAGTACCGTATCCCCGCAAGCTGGTCTCGAAGTAGACGCGGATCTGACCATACACGCCTCGGGAACCGGCAAGGTGTGTGTGTTCGGGTGCGTGAGCAAAAGCAGCGACACGATCGGCTTCTCGCAGCAGCTCGAAGTCCTCGGCATCAACAGCAACTTCGATAACAAGGTGGTGATCTTCGGGCAGGACGTGACTTCGAGCGTCGTCAACAAGGCGCAGATTTCGTTTGGCGACCCGTCTACGGCGCTTACTATCGCCTACGACCCCGGAAGTGGAAAGATCTTCCCGACCTTTACCACCACATCGACGCAGGCGGCGGGGCAGACGGTCGCGCGCGCTACCGGTTCCACCAACGTGCTCACCTTGGATGTCGAGGTCCCAAATGCGATTACGGACCTGCTCGAATTGCCGGGCCTCAACGGCTCGTTTCTCGGCGGATTAATTAACTACAACCTCATCTCCGCGGACGTGACTCTCGGGTTAGGTTGGGCTCAGAACCAGAGCTTGCAGTACGAGGGCGCCGAGGTCGCGCTGAAGGTTTCTGCGGTTTCTGCGCCCGGGGTCCCCGGGGTCGCTGACCAGACGATCGATATAGGAGCCGGGTCCACGGCAGAAATCACGCTGGACCCCACTGTCTACAAGAACGTCAGCCAGGTCACAATCACGCCGACCGTCATCTTGAATTCGCCGCAATTCACCGCCGTCAATGCCTTGCAGATCACCGAAGGGATCAGCGCCTCCGCTTTTTCGCTTAGCGGCCTCGGACTGAGTCTGGGCCCGCTGTGGAGCTGGTCGCAGAGCTGGAGCCAGGACGTGCCCCTCTACACGGCCAAGTTCGGCGTAGCCGGGTTCACCAACCAATCGTCGGCGGTGCTCTATGGCACGGCAAGCCTCCTGCCCCGTGGATCGACAGCCGACCCCGTGCTCTACACGGTGATGGGGAGCGGCAGCCTCAGCGATATGACGCTGGAGACGGTCGACCCCAGCGCCTTGTCCGGCAACCCCGGCAGCGCGGGGTATCCCACGGTGCTGCCGCCTGCCCTCACGCTGACTGGTTCGACTTTGGACAATACCGGCGGCGATCTGGTCTCGAATCCGAGCGGGACTACGCTGACCCTGACCAACAGCGGTATCCTCGGCGGAACGATTGAAGGCTCGTCTCTGACTCTTGTGGCTACGGGAGCCTCCAATCAGCTCGTCAACGTGGGCTACACCGGAGACCTGAATGTGCAAGGGCGCCTGGACCTGTTGTGGTCCGCCGCCAACACCGGTAACACCGGTACGGTGACCGTCGCACCCGTCGCTGGTTCGGGCGTAGACGCCGTGTTGAACGTGCAAGGCTCACAATTGGGTGCAGATTCGATCACCATTACGCCCAACGGGACGCTGAATGCCAGCATGTCCGTGATCGGCGGCAGCACCGTGAATGTGAACACCCTCAACAATGCCGGTACGATCACGGTCGGGGGCTACTGGAATGCGTACACGCCGGCATATCCTAATGACGCAACGGGACTCTCTGTTAATCCCACTGCCATCGCGGGCGCCGCGTACGATTCGATCACGGCGGCGAACGTAACCAACAAGGGCCTGATCACCATTCAAAGCGGCGTGTTCGACGCACAAACGGTGTCTAACACCGGTGGCGTGTTTTCGGTTGTCGGGATGGGTGGCGGCACCAGCAGCCTCGTTCTCCATGGCGCTTTTACCGGCGGCGAAATCGACCTGAACGGCTCCGGCGCGCAGCTCCTGCTGGGGTCTGCCCAGATGCTTGGCGTAAATGTCTACAGCGACCAGGGACTGATCTCCGCCGGCAGCAACGCCGGTATCGCCGAGCAGTCCACTCTGACCCTGACGGACGGCAGCGTTCTCGCGGTCCAGAACGGCGGAAGCCTGACGATAGATCAATCCAAGGTCCTGGCCGATAACAGCATCATCCGGGTCGATGGCGCCCTGACGCTGCAAGGGTCCAGGGTGCTCCTACAGGACGGTTCCGCAATTCTCAACGACGGCTCGATCATTTTCCTGCCCACTTACGTGGTGGATCCGATCTTGACCGATGGAAGCCAGGTTGCCATCGATAATCGCGGTTCCGTGGACGTGGAAGATGCCTTGGTAATGTACTCCTCCACCGCGGATAATCCGCTCATTCTGAATGAAAGCGGCACCTTCCACGTCGACTCCAACGGGCTTCTGGCGTTGGATGTCGAGGGCGCCTCGGGTGGCGCGCTGGCATACCTGCAGACTGGCGGCGTCACGCAGGTGGATGGCACGCTCCTCATGCAGGACCAGTCCGGCGATCCGGAATACATGGTAATGACCGGCGGCACTCTCGAAGGACAGGGCGGGATTGTCGGCAACGTGATCAATTGGGGCGGCACGGTCGAACTCTCCCAAGACCAATTTCCCCTAACAATCGCCGGCGATTACCAACAGTTCCCGGCTGGGGTCATGGAACTGGTGCTGAGCGGCGCGCCGGACATTGATGACCATCCGGAACTGGTCGTAGATACCGCGGAACTGGACGGCACGCTGGATCTGGAACTCCCGGTGGATTTCGATATGACCGGCTACGATCCGAACAATCCCTGGATTTATGCGTTCCTGGAGTGCGGAGACGCGTGCAGCGGAGAGTTCAGCGGACTGGACTGGACCGGCCCGGATGGCTACTACTGGGAGGTGCTGTACGGAGATAATTCGGTTGAGGCCGAATTGCTGCAGTATGCCGCCGGAGTCGGTTCATCCTTGGTCGATCCGCAGACGGAGCTGGACGAGCTGCAGGCGCAGGGCGGTGGTACGCCGCCCCCCCTGACTCTCCCGAACGGGCCGTCGCTGACAATAAATGGCGGGGAGTTCGCTCTCTCCCCCGAACCGGCAACCTGGACGGTGGCGGCGGCTGGCTTAGGCGCACTGGGGATTTGGCTGAGGCGCAAAAAGGCCGGTGGCCGATAAAGGACTGCGAGATACTGAAATCATGGAAGAACCCAGGTCATTCGGTATGAAAGGATGGAGCTCCGCCTCTGTCGCTGTGCTCTGTCTGGCTTTGCTCGTTGGAGGAGCATTGGGCGCCGGCATCACGACGATGTTGACTCCGCGCGCCGCGCCGAAGAACACGACGCCCTACCAGGCCGTTCTGCTCTCGAACGGCTCCGCTTACTTCGGCAAACTCGAGGGGCTCGGCACGTCCTTTCCGATCCTCCGCGAAGTGTATTACGTACAGAGCACCCAGGATCCGGAAACCAAGAAGGTGAGCAACATTCTGGTGAAGCGCGGAAAAGAGTGGCACGCACCGGATCACATGGTCCTGAACTCCAGCATGATCGTTCTGGTCGAGCCTGTGAGCCCGGATTCCCGCGTCGCGAAACTCATCAAGGAGGCGCAAAAGTGACTACGGCGCGCGTATTCCCGGCCGCATTGTTCCGCATCAGATCCGTCACACTTACGCCAGCGAGATGCTTCGTTGCAGCGTCGAGCTTCTCGCCCTGATGAAGTTACTCGGCCATGCCTCCCCCGGGATGACCATGGTCTACCGCGCGATTGCCCTGACCGGCCTCTAGCGCGAGTTCGACCGGGCCCTCTCGCAGCCCGTCATGCGGCGCCACCGCCGAGGATTCCGGCTCGCCGGCGCACGCTGGATTCATCGGCGTTCTCGATACTATGCTGACGGCTCAGCCAAGTCGTTGAGATATACGCGCCGCCCCAGAAGCCTACCGATATCACGCCTTAACGGACCCCGGATTGAAACGGTTCCGCTCAGGGTTCTCTCACTCTCTTGTGCCTCGCTTGAGGCGTCATCGAGAACCTCGATCAGAAGGTGTAGCTGACGCCGAACAGAGGAGTGAATTGCTCAAACACTCCGCGTGCCGTATTGTGCACAGCAGGAACGATCTGCTGCCTGGGGAACGTAGTGAGATAATCTCAGAATTCCGCCATAAAACGCGAACAGCTCAAGCAGTAGTTCCATGTCTCCTTCCCGGCCGCCCCTGAACCTAGGGAGATCCGCCAACTTGCCTGCGTCAATGGTCGGGAAGCTCGGAAGATAAGCGGTCACCATCTCCGCTTTTTCCTCTGCTGAGATTTTGTGCTTGAACAGCACGTTGCACCTCGGACACTAGAATTGCATGCTTTCAAGTCCGATTCAAGGGGCAGCGGAGGGTCTAAAATCTGAGCATGACCTATTCGGAATTAATCCGCGCGCTGGAGCGGCAGGGCCACAAGATCGGCGAGAAGGAATACAAGAAAGAAGACATCCTGATCATGGTGGACGGCCTCTACCTCGACAAGGCTGAGATGGAACAAGTCTTGAACGGCGCCGACATCGACGATGTTGTTCGTCGTCGCCCGCACCGCTATTCGGATTGATGCGGCCTGTACGTGTTTTTGTACGATAATACCGTGAACGCTGCGAATCATGCGTGGGTTGCCGAATCGAAAGATCATTAACTTACCTGTTTTCAACACCCTGTCCCTCTTCGAGTCCCGCCTGGCTCACGATTACTCCCGTGACGTCCCCATCCCTGCAGGAATAGGTGTCCTCAAATGCCCCTTGTCTAGTGGAACGCGGTGCGGGCGATGCCGCGGACGGCGATCCTCTCGAGCGGTGGTCATTTTAGCGCCTATGCGTGGTTGTGGGACACGCCCCTATCTTGCCGCGTGGCATGGCAACGAGGAGGATCATTCCAGGAAGCTAGGTCCAACCATACCCAGCAGTTCACGGGCATTGACAACCTGGGTTTTCTTCCAGCGTTTGGGAAAGTGACGCCTGTTGCCGGTCACCAGGAAATCGGCGCCGGCCGCTTCAGCACACTCCAGAAAGCGGTTGTCCGTATCATGGGTGGATTCACTCACCAGACGCGCCGGTCTGACCAAGACGCTGGCGCGGCGAATGAGCGCCATGAACCGGCCGACTTCCTGGAGACTGAACTTCAGCCGGGGGTAGATGAGTACCTGTTCGTATTCCGCGAGGATCGGCTCGGAAACGTAAAGCTGGACCTTGCGGTTCAATCCCAAAGACACGACCAAGGCTTCAAGCCCATCGCTATTCAGGTTTGCAGACACCAGAACATTGGTGTCGAGAATCAGGCCGATCATTTGGATCGGAGCTTGGTGGACGGAGGTTTCTTTTCGCGGCGGACCGCAGCCACAATGCGATTGACCTGGCCGGTTGTGAGGCTATCGGCGCCGGTCCGTTTGGCTGTTGCCTGCATGGCCCTCAATTCTTCGGGGGCCGGGGCAAAGGTTCTCATGTAGTCTTGAACGCTCATAATGACAACGCTGGGCGCGCCCCGGCGGCCGACGACAAACCGCTCGTTCTTCTGCGTGGCCCGCTTCATAATTTGCCCGAACTGGGTGCGGGCAGTCAGGGCCGATACGACGTTGGTCATAGCTGTTGGAGATTGCCCGATGCTCAAAAGCTCACTCGAATCGATTAATTAGTTCAGCTTTAGTATACCCCGCCGGCGGTGGAGACCGCCGGCGCTACGCGGTAAATCCTACCGGGGGCGATCAGGCCTGCCCGGGCCGAACGAGGACCGGGGCGCGGTGGGGCGCCTGCGAAATCAGCCGTTGCTGCCCTGGCTGAGGCGCTGCTGGATACGGTGTTTGATCATCTGACGCACCTGCTGGCGCATCAGATCGGCCTTGGCGCGCTGCTCCGGCGTCAGCGTGTTATAAAACTTTGCCAATGCTTCCGCGCGGGCGGCCACCAACTGGCCCGCGAGGTTTCCTTGCGTGAGGGCGAGTTGGTGAATCTCGACCTCGCCCTTGCCGGCCTTGATGGCCGCCATCAGCGCCTGGCGGTTCTGCTTCGCCTGCTGCTTCAGCGGCTGCACCGTCTGCCGCGTCTGCTGGATGATCGCCTGGGCCTGCTGCTTCTGGGCGTCGGTCAGGTTCAGGGCCTGGGCTATGCGTTGGCGCACCACGGCGCGCGGGCGCACAGCCGTCTTGCCGCCGGCCGGTTGGGCCGTGGTGGATGGCACTTGGGCACAGACCATTCCGGCTGCCAACGCCGCAACTACAGAGAGTCTCGTTAGATGTCGATTCATAGGTGGTACTACGTTGAACCCGAAACGGGCGCGATGGTTGTGGTAAATTTTAGCCGTGCACATCTTGCTGGTCGACGACGACGCGGAGCTCTGCTCGCTGCTGGGCGAGTTCTTGCGGCGCGAAGGGTTTACGGTGGATTGCGAACACGAAGGCAGCCGGGGTCTGGAAAAAGCGCGGGAAGCGGGGGTCGATCTGGTGGTGCTGGATGTCATGCTGCCGGGTATCGATGGTTTCGAAATCCTGCGGCGGCTGCGCCTCGAGAGCAAAGTGCCGGTGATGATGCTGACGGCGCGCGGCGAAGATGTGGACAAGATCGTGGGTCTGGAGCTGGGCGCTGACGACTACCTGCCCAAGCCGTTTAACCCGCGCGAGCTGGCGGCGCGCATCCGGGCCATTCTGCGGCGCTATGAACCGCGCCCCGCCGCCAGCTCGGGCCGGCTGGAAATCAACGGCGTGACGCTCGACCCCGGCACGCGCGAGGTCTTGGCCGGCGGAACACGCGTCGAGCTGACCACCTTCGAGTTCGATATCCTGGAGATGCTGATGCGGTCCGCGGGCCGCGTGCTTTCGCGCGACCGCCTGATGGAGAACTTCTACAATCGCAAGGCGACGCCTTTTGACCGTTCTATCGACATGCACATCAGCCATCTGCGCAAGAAGCTCGAAGAGGGCGAATCCTTAATCAAGACGATTCGCGGCGTGGGCTACCAGTTCTGCCGCACACCGGAGGACGCCGGCGCGGAATGAAATCGCTCTTCGCCAAAATCCTGCTGTGGTTCTGGTTCACGCTGGCCATCACAGTGGTGGGGTCGGCGTTCATCTCGGCGCTGAACGTCAACGAAAACGCTTCCGACGAGCGCGCCCCGGTGGCCCGCCTGGTTACGTTCCAGCTCGAAGAGGCCCGTTCGGCATATGAAACTGGCGGGCGGCCGGGGTTGCAGGCGTTTCTGGATACGCTCGACCGGGTCTACGATGCCAGAGGCATTCTCACCGACGAAAACGGCCGGGATTTGCTGACCAACGAAGACCGTTCCGACCTGGTGCGCCGCGCGCGGCGACCCTCTCTCTACCAGCTCTACCGCACGGGCGATGCCACCGTGGCGCGCGCCGCCGATGACGGCCGCTACTGGTTCTTCTTCATCGCGCCGCGGGTGCGAGTGGGGTCCTGGTTTCTGCTGCCGGAGCACATCTTCGTGCTGGCGGCGGGGGTGCTGCTGTGCTACTGGCTGGCGTTGTACCTGACCAGCCCGGTGCGAAAGCTCGAAAAGGCGGTGGAACGGTTCGGGCGCGGCGACCTTTCGGCGCGGGTGGGCTCGAACCGCCGCGACGAACTGGGCCAACTGGCGCGCACGTTCGACCGCATGGCGGGACGGACGGAGACCCTGCTGACCGCCGAGCGCAGGCTGTTGCTCGACATTTCCCACGAGCTGCGGTCGCCGCTGGCGCGCCTGGGCGTGGCGGTGGAGCTGGCGCGCTCGGGCGACGATCTCAACTCCGCGCTGAACCGCATTCAGAAGGAATCCGACCGGCTCAACGCGCTGGTGGGCCAGCTCCTCCAGGTGACCCGGGCGGAAGGGGATCCCTCTTCGCTGCGCCACGCCCCGTTGCGTCTGGACGAGCTGGTGCAGCAACTGGTGGACGATTCCTCGATCGAAGCGGCGGCGCACGGCTGCGAGCTGAAATACGAGAAGCGCGAGCCGGTGACGGTGGCCGGCGATCCGGAGCTGCTGCGCCGCGCGGTGGAAAACGTGATCCGCAACGCCATCCGCTACGCGCCACGGGAAACGGCGGTGGAAGTCTCGCTGGCGCGCAACAACGGCAAGGCGGTGGTGGGCGTGCGGGACCAGGGCTCGGGCGTGCCGGAAGAGGCCTTACCGCGGCTGTTCGACGCGTTCTACCGGGCGGAAGGCGACCGCGACCGCGCCAGCGGCGGTATCGGGCTGGGCCTCTCGATCGCGCGCCGCGCCATCGAGCTGCACAAGGGCAGTATCCGCGCCAAGAATGCGCAGCCGGGACTGGAGGTGGAGATGGAGTTGCCAGTGGCGTAGCGGGGACAGTTTTTTCACCGCAGAGCAGGTGACTGGGGGCCCCAGTCTGGCGGGGGAAGACGCAGGGGGCGCTGAAAGAAAAACAGGTGAGAGGGTTAGGTGCTCTCGCTCACCTAACTTGCGAAACCGGCATGCAATAATTAGCGTCAGGAGAGATATGTCGAATCGAATCATCGCGCGCGTGCTGTACTGCGGGCTGTTTTCATTAGTTCTGGGGGCCTTTCCCGGCCATGCGCAGTTTGTGCCCAACCGCTACACGCTGCTTCTGGAGGATGCTCCGGTTTCCTCCCGCTTTGTAAGCCGGGAGGCCATGCGGACTTCGCCGGCGATCGCGTACCAGCAACAGATCGAGGCTAAACAGCGGAAAGTGATCGCGGACCTGGCATCGCGCAATATCCCGGTCACCGGTTCCGACGCCACCTTGGTGAATGCGATTTTTGTGATCGCTCCGGCGAGCCGGCTGGACGAATTGAAGAGTATCCCGGGAGTGGCGGCGGTGAGGCCCATGCGCCGCTTCCAGCCGTCCTTGAACCGCGCCACGCAACTGATGAATGCGCCGCTGGCGTGGAATGCGCTGGGCGGCGCCGCCAATGCCGGCAAAGGAATCAAGATCGCGATTCTCGATTCCGGCATCGACCAGACGCATCCCGCTTTTCAGGATTCGACGCTGACCATGCCGGCGGGTTTTCCGCTGTGCAGCGGCAGCGCCGACGCGTGCAGCTACACCAGCAACAAGGTGATTGTGGCGCGCAGTTACGTGCGCCAGCTTGCGGGCTTCTCGTCCAAGGACCCCGTTAATCTTCCCGACGACACCTCGGTGCCGCCGTTGCCCGCCTACTCGACGCCGGACGACTACTCGCCGCGCGATCACCTGGGCCATGGCTCTGCCGTGGCATCCTCCGCCGCGGCGAACACCAACACCGGCACGGTGACCTTCACCGGCATGGCGCCCAAAGCCTGGCTGGGCAGCTACAAGATCGCCGGATCTCCCGGCGTCAACGATGGCCCCACCGACGATGTCATGATCCTGGCGGTCAGGGACGCATTGAAGGACGGCATGGACATCGCGAGCCTGTCTTGGGGAGCGCCAGCGCTCACCGGCGCGCTCGACACCGGCGCGGTCTGCGGGAATCCCGCCGGTCAGCCTTGCGATCCGGTCGCGGCGGCGTACGAGGCCGCGGCAAAATCCGGGCTGGTGATCACGGTGGCCGCCGGAAACTTCGGGGAGGACGCCTATGAATATTACAATGGGAACTACCCCTATTTCGATTCCATTATTTCCCCGGCCACTGCGCCATCGGTCATCGGCGTCGGCGCGAGCATCAATTCCCACGTCCTCACTCCGGGCGTGAGCGTGAACGCGGCGAATGCCCCGGCCAACTTGAAAGGGATTGCGGCGCAGATCAGCAATGCGACCTTCTACCCCTCGTCCAGTGGCGCCAATCAGGCTCCCTTAATCGACGTCACTCAACTGGGCAACAACGGGCTGGCCTGCACCGCGCTCCCAGCCAACTCGTTGAACGGGGCCTACGCTTTGATCGAACGCGGCACGTGTAATTTCTCCGTCAAAGCGAGCAATGCGGAACTGGCCGGCGCCACGGGCGTAATCTTCTACATGGCGGACTCATCGGCCGCCATCATCCCCAGCGTTGGGCAATTCACCGGGCCGGTGGTCATGATCTCGAATAGCGCCGGCGTGGCTCTCAAAGGCTACATCGACGCGAACCCGGGCCAGGTGGTCACCATCGATACCGCCGGGACCGAGACGGATTTGGCCACATACGTTGCGCAGATGGGGCTTGCCCCCGCCGCCGCCAACCAGCTCGCCAGTTACTCCTCGTTCGGCCCGACCCCGGATGGCGCCATCAAGCCCGACCTGGTGGCCGTCGCCGGATTTGACGGCAGCATCGCGTATTCAGCCGGTCTTTATCTGGCCGCTCAGAACTACGATCCCAACGGCATGCTTTACAGCACGAACCGTTATGCCGCGGCGGATGGCACGAGCTTCGCGACGCCCATCGTGGCGGGCGCGGCGGCGTTGGTCAAGCAGGCCCATCCCAACTACACGTCCGGGCAGATCAAGTCGGCCCTGGCGAATCACGCCGCGCAGGACACCACCACCGACGACTTCGGCGACGTTATGAACGTGCTGGGGGTCGGGGCGGGCAGGCTCGATGCCGGCGCCGCGACCAATGCGACCGTCACCGCCGAGCCGGCCACGGTTTCCTTCGGCATCGTGAAATCGGGAGCGTTGCCGATCACCCGGCCAATCACCATCACCAATCAAGGGACCACGGCGGTGACTCTGGCGGTTGCCGCGGCGCAGGCCAGCCCAGCCACGAGCACGGCGGCCGTGGGGGTGGACAAGCCGAGCCTCACCCTGGGACCGGCCGGCTCGAGCACCGCTGCCGCCACGCTGAATGCGATCCTGTCGGGCTCCGCGCCGGGCGCCGGTGCTTACTCGGGAGCGATCACGCTCACGGGATCGGGCGTGTCGCTGCGGCTTCCGTACCTGTTCCTGGTCGGGAACAACAGCGCGACTGGCGGCAACGTCGTTCCGGTCATGGGAACCCTCCAGGGCACGCCGGGCGAGGACGGCGGACCCATTGGGATTCAGTTGACCGATCCTTACGGCGTTCCGGTCACCGGGGCTTCGGTAACGTTCTCGGTGTCTCCCAGAGGCGCCGTGACTTTCCAAAGCGTTCCGGGTGAGCCGGCCTGCTCGCCCAACCAGTCCACCACCGTCACGGCTTGCGCCACCGACAACTATGGCTTTGCCTACGTCGAGGTGATCATGGGTCCGCAGACCGGCGTGCCGACCGTGACGGCCGTGGCGGCGGGCATATCGCTCCAGTTCTACGCGTACATCCTGGCGCAGCCGGCGATTATCGCGGGCGGAGTTGTGAATGCGGCGAGCTACCAGGGAATGGTGGCTCCCGGATCGTACGTTTCGATCTTCGGCTCGAATTTGGTGGAGGCCGACCTTCTTAGCAACGCCAGCGGGGATGGCGCCTCCTGGCTGCCTCTGCCGATGGCGATCGACGGCGTGAACGTCAGCTTTGACGTGCCTTCGGCGGGCATCAGCGTGCCGGGGAACCTCATCTTCGTGAGTCCGGGCCAGATCAATGTTCAGGTGCCGTGGGAGTTGCAAGGCCAGTCGTCGGCGCAGGTCAAGGTGACCATCGATGAAATGTTTGGATATCCCCTGTTCGGCAACGTGGTTACGGTGCCGCTGGCTGCCTACACTCCGTCGTTCTTTGTGGGGAACGGCACGATTGCCGCCCAAGATGCCATCACCGGCACTAACATCCTGGCGAGCAACCCGGCCCACCCCGGAGAGATTCTGTCGCTCTATGCCAATGGCCTGGGTCCGGTGACGAACGCGCCCGCAAGCGGTGCTCCGGCGCCTGGCGGCGCCAACCTGGCCACCACGACCACCCAGCCCGTGGTGACCATCGGCGGGCAGCCGGCCAAAGTCGGATTCAGCGGGCTGGCGCCGGGCTACCCGGGGCTGTACCAGATCGACGTCACGGTGCCCTCCGGTCTTACCGGCAACCAGCAGGTCACCGTCTCCATTGGAGGGCAGACATCGCCGGCCGTGGTTCTTCCCGTCCAGTAGCCGGGGCTACCTGATATACTCGTCGTTCCCGATATGGCGAACCCGAAATACGCGGTTTCCGATCAGCCGGCGCCGGTGGCGGAGTTGGTGGATACGCTCAGCGACGGCGTCAAGGTCAAGCGGCGTATCCCGCGCATGAGAGCATGTTCCGAGAAGGATGCGAAAGGCAAGCTGTGCGCGGGCCATCTGAAGCGGTGGTACTTTTTCGGCGAGGAAGTGAAGCGGAAATTCGGCGCGGACGCCGAGATCTACCGTTGCGAACACTGCCAAACGCTGTACTTGCCGAATGCGGAAGAAAAGCCGCGGACGGGGACGCTGAGCTATTAGTTTTGTGGGGCTGGCAATCTTGCCAGCAGCCGCCTTTCAGGCGGCGCGCCGGCTGAAAGCCGGCTGCAGCCAGGATTGGCTGCCCCACAACAGTCCAAAGAAAAACCGCATCGGTTCCGTCCCTAGACTTTCGGGACTGAATCCGATGCGGCTCGCCCAGGTTGGGCTGGAGATCCGGCGTCGGGGTGTCTGGTTTCACTGTTTCGGTCCATTCCTGGTCAGGTCCGCGTCCTATTCTCCTCACCAGAAACGCCAGATAACCACCGCTACCGATGATCCCCGGAGAGATCGTTTGAAGCCGATTCCACAAAAAAACCCCTCTGCGGCAACCGCCAAGGGAGGAACAGTGAGCTAAAACTCTTGCAAACATCGGCTCCCGCAAGCACGCTGTCTCTTCGGCTCACCCTTCTTCCGCCTGCCTGTTGCAGCAGAGGGCAGGTTTGAAAGGTTACTTCACCAATTCACAACCATAAATAGCAATCGGACACCCACGTGTCAATCTCTTTAACCTGTTTTGAATCAAATAATTTATGGGCCAGACCGGCGGGGGGGGTGGGGACTCGCGGGCACGGCACTGTGTCGCTATGACACAATCGGGGGTGATGAGGAGAATTCCGGCGGCCCTTGCCGGGCTGCTGCTAGCCGTTGGCTGGCCGGCCACGGCCGGGCCCAGAGGGCGCCCCCAAGCCTCCGACGAACCGGTCACGGTCTCGAGCGATCATCCCCGGCTGTTTCTCCGGCCAGCCCGGCTGCGCCTGCTCAAACGCGAGCGCGAGCGGGCTTCGGCGCGATGGCAGCAGTTCGAGGCTTTATTGGCCGGCAACGCTCCCATGCCGGAGCCCGGCTTGGCGCAGGCGCTGTACTACCAGATCTCCGGGAATGCCGCCGCGGGACGGCAGGCGGTGGCCTGGGCGCTCGGTCCGGGCGACGACTTGCGGCAACTGGCGCTGGTTTTCGACTGGTGCCAGAATCTGCTGAGCGAGGCGCAGCGGCGCGACCTGGCGGCTCGCCTCCAGAAGGGCATGGCGGCGGCCGCGGCGAATGACAGCATAGCCGCCGTGCGCTCGCGGGTGCTGGCGGCAGTGGCGCTCTTCGATCACGTACCGCAGGCGCCCCAGCGCGAACTGGAGCGCGTGGTCCGCAACTGGTGGAACGGCAAGATGGCGCCGGCGCTCGAGAACGGCCGCGGCGTGGTGGCGCGCGACGATGCCTACCCCCTGTTCGAGCTGCTGCACGCCGTGCGGGACAACACCAACCTCGATCTGCGGGAACGCTGCCCGCGCTTCTTCAAGGACTTTCCCATCGAGCACCTGGTGAGCCACTACCCGGCGGTCTACGAAACGCCGGAGAACGAGTACCGCATGGGGCCGCCGCTCAAGCCGGACCAGCCGGATTTGCGGCTGGCGGCGCTCTCGCGCGCGGCGGAGCTGGCGATGGTGGCGTATGACGCGAACGCGGCGGAAAGCCAGGTGCTGCAAGGCTGGCTGATGCATGACCACTTCATGCTGCGCGGCACCTTCGGGGCCCCTTACGAATTCCTGTGGGCCAATCCGTATCAACCGGGATTGAGCTACTACCTGGTTCCGCTGGTCTACCACAATCCGGATTCCGGGAGGCTCGTCATACGGTCGAGCTGGGAAGACGACGCGCGGTGGTTCGGGTATTTCGATGGCGCCGCGCAGATGTTCGCGGAGGGCCGCCTCACGGCCGTGAATCCGCGGAGCGTCCTGGCGCCGATCTCGCTGGGGGAGGCAGTGGTTTGCCTGTGGCCGGGCGCGCGCCAGTTCCGCGTAATGCTGGAGGAGGAAGAGCCGGTCTTCACCGTGGGACTCGAGCCCCGCCGCACCTACCAGGTGGAAGTCGACGACGAGGAGGTGATAGAAGCCGTCACGGACCCCGGCGGAATCCTGGAGCTGGACCTGCCGCACGGCAAGGAAGTGGGGGTGCGCATTCGGGAAGCGCCGCCGTTGCCGGCCCCCGGCGACTGACCTCCGGCGCAGGTGCGCGAGGCTCTGCCACTTGGCCGGCCCGGACGATGCCCGGCGATCAGGCGCTCATCCCGGCGGCAACCGCCTGCTCCCAACGAAACGATGCCTGCCGCGCTTCGACCGCGCCCAGCCCGCCCGGCAGGTGATAGCCCGCGAAAAGACACCGATCGGCCACAGCCCGCTCCAGCAACTGCTTTCGGGTGCGCACCGTTTCCGCGGGAGACAGATCGAAGGCGCAGACCCAATCCGGATGTTCGAACTGCGCCGGATGAATCAGTGCATCGCCCACGTAGAGCAGTTGCTGCCTTCCCGAAGAAACCAGCACGGCGGCATGCCCGGGTGTGTGGCCCGGCGCGGGAAACACCAGTATGCCCGCCGCGATTTCCGCCGGCCGATCGAGCAGGCGCAGGCGGTCCCTCGCGGGCGCCACGTGATCCCGAACGGAGACCGCCATCACCGCCTCTAGCGGCCCGAGGCCGTAGATCTCGCAGGCCTCGAGCCGGGCCTGAGTTTCGGCGGACATCCAGAAGTCGAACTCCTTCCGCATCATGACCACCGCCGCATTCGGGAATAGCTGCACTCCGGCGATATGGTCCGGATGCGCGTGGGAAAGGACCACCACATGGACATCTTCCGGCAAGAAGCCCGTCGAAGCCAGACTTTCCGGCAGCTTTCCCGTGTTGGGGCCGAGTGCGCCCGCGCCCGTGTCGATCAGAATTCGCGTCGATCCGGTATCGACGAGCACCGCTATATAGGGGGCAGTGATCTCTGCGGGCGGCTCGCCCTCAGGCGGCAGGACAGTCCATCCGGGGTAGGTCAGTTCGCCGTCGGCCAGAGTCCAGCAGTCATAATCGCCGATGCGGAATCTCTCAGCGCCTTTCATGAACTCCTCCCCGCTGTGGCTTCATATTACAGCATGCTCTCGAAATGAGTTTCAGACAGGCGGGGCGGGACCCGAAGCCCCCCAGCATAGAGAACCCGCCCGCGGATGGCCTGGCGCGCGCCACCGCCCGTCGCCGTGGAGACAATCGCGACCGGCCTCCTACAACCACCCGACGCCGACCGCGACGCAGGTGCCGACCTCCGCATCTCCAATCCCCGCCTCGGTGCAGGTCATGCCGTGCGGGATCAGGTTCCTGAAGTTGAACTGTTTTCCATTCAATGTGAAGGTACTGCTCGACACCAGTTCCGCCGTGCTGGTGAGGGTGCCCGAGTATCCGTTATCGGCGCTCGGGAAGACCCCTGCTCTCCTGATAAACCTGGCCACGGGTTCCCCCCACGTGCTCCGGTTCGTCCAGTCACGCCAGTCGCGAAGATCGGGCCGGTCGGTATAATAAATGGTGGCACTTCCGGTCGAAACCAGCGCGAGAAAGTTGATGTCCTTGAAGTCCTTACTGGGTGGCAGCACTTGCATGCTGAAGTCCGACACCCAGATGAGGTAAGAATGTTCCTTGTCGGGGACCGGGGTACCGAACAAGGGCGTCGCGTACAAGGACGTCAGGTCGAGATCCCCAACGAGCAGGGGGTGCCACATGCAGATACCCGTCGTATCTGAGGTAGAAACTGACGTACCCGTGTAAGCGATGGCCACTTGGGAGGCGGCGACGGGGTCGTCGGCCTGCATTGAGGCGAATGACCCGAGGAGCAGAATTCCCAGCAGTACGATGGTTGCGAGTTTCATACAATCTCCGTTTCGTTTTGAGTTGGTAGCGATCAGGTCGCGTGTCGCCGGAGCGGAAAGCCTTCGCGGCGAAGAAGCCGTTACCTGCCGCTCAAAGAATGAGGCATGCAGGCCTCTCTCCACAAGAGTTCACGCGTGAGCTAGGGGTGAACGTTCACGTGAAGGCCGGGGTGCCGGTGAGCAAGCCCCGGGCGCGCAGCGCATCGAATAAAGGCTCGACCGGGACGAATACCGCCAAGCCGGTGCGCTGCTCATAGGCCGTCTCAAGCTCGCGAATGGCCGCGTCCCAATCGCCCAGCGCTGTAGCCACAACAGCGCGCTCGTGGGCGGTGACGGCGCCACGCGCCTCCAGATGGCGCAATTCTCCCAATACCTCGTGCGCGGCTTCCGGGTTTCCGCTGGATGCATAGGCGAACCCGAGAGTGCCGAGCAGATGGGGCAGGAAGGAGACCCCGTCTAACTGCTCGCGCACTTTCAGGCAGGTGTCTACCGACTCCCGATACCTGCCTTGGGCGGCATACACCCTCGCGAGCAGAATGTAGTCCCGGTGGAATCCGGGATTGAGCGCGATGTTCTTCCGGCACTGTTCGATGGCGTCGTCAAAGCGCCGGTTCCAGTACAGAACGAACACGACATCGTTGGCGATGGGCGCCGAAAGCGGGTACAGGCGTACCAGTGGTGGGCCGTGGCGTAGGCGGGATCCGATTCCAGCGCCTTGCGCCAGTGCTCTTCGGCGGATTCGAACTTGCGATCATACAGGGCAGTTACGGCTGCCAGAGCCGACCATGCCGAGGCCAGGCCCGGGTCCACGGCTAGCGCCCGCAAGGCCGCCTCCCGCGCCTTGGGCATGCAGACGTGCGGCAGCGCCAGGCCATGCATGTTCATGAGCACGTGACACTCGGCGATTCCAGACCAGGCCTTGGCGGCGCCGGGGTCGCGCCCGGTGGCGGCGGTGTACAGCTCCAGCGCCCGCCGGAATCCGGTTTCGGTGCGTTGGTTCCAGGCGTGGCGCGCTTGGAGGTAGAGTATGGCGCCCTCGGCATCCGTGGCCGAAACCGCCGGCGGGGTTCCGGAACTCAGCGCGGACGCGATGGAAGCCGCGATTTCCGCCTCCAGCTCGAGCACATCGTGCGATGTCCGGTCGTACCGCGACGCCCAGATCTCGCAGCCATCCGCGGTGGAGAGCAGCCGAATCGTGATGCGATAGCGATCGCCGGCGGTACGCACGGCGCCCTCGATCAGCAGATCGGCGCCGAGCCGTTGGCCGATGTCGCGGACATCCTGCACGCCCTTGAATTGGAAGCTCGACGTCCGCGCGACCACACGTAAACCTTCCGTGCGGGCCAGGAGATCAATCAATTCTTCGGCCAAACCATCGCAGAAGTACCCGGCTGCGTTGTCCGCTGTGAGATTCATCAACGGCAAGACGGCGACCGTTCTCTGCGATTTCGCGACTGCCTCGTGCGCGGCTGTAAAAGCTGGCAGGTAGCTGCCCGGCCGGTACACGATCCGGTAGGGTTCGCCGCTGCCCTCGGCTGCGTAGTAAGCCGCCAATCGCTCCCGCAGCTTTCGCGCCTGCACCCGGACGATCGTATCCTGGCGCGGATCGAACGACTCGGCACGGCCCAGCGCCTCGACGCCCAGCGTGTACTCTTTCAGGCTGTCGCCTCTGCCGGCCAGAGCCGCTTCGACCGTATAGCGCAGCAGCCGGCGAAGGGATTCTGAAGCGCGAAAACCCGAACTCGCCAGGATCAGTTCGAGTTGCTCGCGCACCGTTTCCGCCGAGGGTGCGCTATCACCCATGGCATATACTGTAGCACTGCGCTATCAGGGCGGCAGTTAATGGACAGGCCGCGGGCAGGCGAGCACCGCCTGCCCCACCTCAGTACGCCCAGCGCCAGATGCTGGCGCCCACGGTGTAGCCCGCGCCCACGGCGGTGAAGAGCACGATGTCGCCCTTGCGGAGGCGGCCCTCGAGGATGGCGTCGCGCGTGCCCAGCGGGATGGTGGCGGCGACGGTGTTCCCGTAGCGGTCGATGTTGATCAAGACCTTCTCCGGCGCGATGCCCAAGCGGTCGCTGGCGGCGGTGATGATACGTTTGTTGGCCTGGTGCGGAATCACCACGGCCACGTCGTCGCCGGTGAGACCGTTACGCTTGAGCAGATCGCGGCAGGATTCGTACATTTTGCGGACGGCGTACTTGAACACCTGGCTGCCGTCCTGAAAGATGTAGTGGAGGCGCTTATCGACGGTCTCGTGGGAAGCCGGCAGGCGGCTGCCGCCGGCGGGCATTTTGAGGAAATCGCCGCCCGAGCCGTCCACCTCGCCGATGAAATCGATGAACCCCAGGTGGTCCTCGCCGTCGCCGGTGGGCTCGATCAGCATGGCCCCGGCGGCGTCGCCGAACAGGATGCACGTGGCGCGGTCAGTATAGTCGGTGATCCGGCTCATGGTATCGGCGCCGATGACGAGGACCTTACGGTGCGCGCCGGCGGCCACCAGGTTGGCACCCGTGGTGAGGCCGTATACGAATCCGGAGCAGGCGGCGATGAGATCGAATCCCCAGGCGCCACGCGCGCCAATGGCGTGCTGCACCAGGCAGGCGGTGGAGGGGAAGAAGTAGTCGGGGGTGACCGTGCAGACGATGATGGTGTCGAGCTCGGACGCGGCCACGCCGCGCTGCGCGAGGGCGCATTTGGCGGCCTCAACGGCCATGTCGGAAGTGGCCATCTCAGGCCCCGCGATATGGCGCTCGCGGATTCCCGTCCGATCCATGATCCACTGGTCGTTGGTCTCGACCATTTTTTCGAGGTCCTGATTGGTGAGCACGCGGGGCGGCGTGTAGCAACCCAGCGCGCTGATTTTGGCCTTGGGCAAGGTTATCCTTTCCTTCAAAAACTCAGAGTAACCCATCCGGGTGTGGAAAGTGCAACCCAAGGGGCCGGCGCGCGGTACCCTGGGTAGGAGATGGACAACACCGGGGGGATGCGCGACATCCAGGGCCTGCAGAGTTCTCTTTTCTTCGAAACGCCGGAAGAGATCTACGCGCGGGTGTACCGCGAGCTGAGGCCTCGCGCTCCGCTGCCCGATTTGCGCGTGGAGTTCCGCCGCTTCGCCAATGCGGACAGTTTCATCCGGCTGGAAAACGGGCGTCTCGAGGTGCGTATTTCGGACCTTCTGGCGGGCGCGCCGGCGCCGGTCATGGAGGCCCTGGCGCACATCCTGCTGGGCAAGCTCTACCGCAAGCCCGTGGCGCGATTGTATGCCCACCGCTACCGCCTCTATTTGAACCGCCGCGACTTCCGGCGCCAGGCGCACCTGGTGCGGCAGATCCGCGGCCGCAAGTTCATCTCAGGGCCGCAGGGCGCGCACCACAACCTGGAAGAGATCTTCGAGCGTTTGAACGGGCAATTCTTCGATGGCTTGCTGGGCAGGCCGCAGTTGGGATGGAGCCGCCAGCCATCCCGCAGCATGCTGGGGCACTTCGACCCGTCGCACAACGCCATCATCATCAGCCGCATCCTCGACCAGCCGCGGGCTCCGGCTATGGCTCTGGAGTACGTGATGTTTCACGAAATGCTGCACCTGCGGTATCCCGTGGACCACTTGGCGTCGCGCCGCCGGGTGCATACGCGGGAATTCCGGGAAGCGGAGAAGGAATTCCCACAATTAAAGGAAGCGAAAGAAATGCTCAAGCGGCTCTGACCGGGAAAACCGCGCGGCCCACAGACAGTATTCGCCGGAAATTCCGGCGGGTTCAGGCGCCCACGGCCACGGTGGCCGGGACCAGGCGCCTCAGCTCCAGACGCATCAGGTCGAAGATCTTGACCAGGTCCGTGACATCCACCCCGCACAATCCGAAACGGTAGAGGAACAGCCGGAAACCAACCAAGACCATGCCGCACTCGAACATCACCTGTTGATGGACGAGCACGCTAGCGAGGTCCGGCCGGTCATAGCGCGAGTGCAACATGAGGAGCTTGAGAGCCGCGCACACGCGTTGAAAATCGGTGCGCAACGAGCGCAGGTATCCACGGAAGACCTGGCACCGCTCGACGCGAAGCTGGGCGGCCGTTCCCGGGGTGAATCCGGGTTGGGAGCGGAGAAACTCCACATCGCCGGCGTCGAGCAGGTGCATCATCGGCCGATAGCGTTCAATGGAGAGTTCGTCAATCCATTCGGCGGTGAGAGGGAGACTGGTGTCCGTGAATGCGAGTTTGCGGGCCAGCACGACCCCCGCCGCCGCCAGCGCCAAGCCGATCAGAATTGATAAGACGATCAATAAATTCATCGCGTATACTCTTGCTGCTAGAAACAGCATACGAACATTTTTATCGGAATGCAACAGAATTTAGGGTAATAATGGTACTAGTTTAACATTGGATAACACCTTATTTGTGGGAGGCTCGCAGCAGGATGTCGTTCAGGGAATCCAACTGAAGCAGAATCCGCTGTTCGTCCCCGCGGCCAAATTGCAGGGTGCGCAGCCGCACTTCCTCGCCTTTGGCGTTCAGAAGGACCAGCCACGCGACCATGCAGGCGGAGGATGTCCCCATAAAGAGCATATCGATCTCATTCTTGAGGTGCAGACCGAAAACGCTGTGGAGAAGAAGCCCGAACGTATTGCTGAGGAAGAATAGGGAGAACACCACCGCGTGCACCACAACATTCCGGCTCAAGGGCACTGGGTACCGGGTTAAAAAGAATAGAATCAACAGAATAAAAATGGCCAGGCTGAAATCCACTCCGCGCTCGGTGGCGTAGACATAGCCCATGATCCTGGTTCGCTGTGGCATCGCCGGGGTGATGCGCGGGAGAAGGCTCAGCACGGAAACCGTCACGGAGACCGCCAGGGCAAGATACATCGCCCATCGGCCCAAAGTGTACAAGCCCTTGTGCTTCTCCAGAATCAATCCGCAAAGTTCAAACACTACAAGGATATAGAAGAGCCAGAACAGCGGCGCGGTGACCGTCCAGAATTTTTGATACAGACCGGAATTCACGTCGAGCACCAGAAGGCAGATACCGTAGGGAACCCGAGAAACAAGATAAACGAAGAAAAACCGATATCGGCGATAGAGCCCGGAACTGAAGAGTTTGAGGGCGGTCAGGCCGGCGCCTAACAGCGAAACCCACTCAAAAAACAAAACCAGCGCGTGACTCGGCATCAAAAATGGCTCTCAGGCCCGATTTTAACACCGGCCGCCGCGCTGGTTTAGCGCCTTCCTTGGGATTAACGCACCCACGGGCAGGGATCGCAACCTGGAAGCGGACCCTCAATTCTGACGGTCTGCGCGGTGGCGACAAAGGCGAATACAGCCAACGCGAGGAGAATGAGCTTTCTCATGTGGTATCCTTTCTACTAACTTAAGACAGTACGCTGAGTACTATACTAGACCTGACCATACCATCATAGGGGATTCCACTGAAGATTTTCCGAAAATGGAACATGACGAAAGTTCCGGTACTTCCCAGGCTGTGCAGGAGTACTTTCGTTTCAGGGATTTGGAGACTTCGCTGGCACGGGTGAAGTTCGGGTATGGTGGCGTCTTCTGGATTCCAGAAGCATAGCTACGCCGATTACCTGGCCGATGATGTCGATCTCCGCCGGATACTCAAACACCAGCGGCGCGCGGTGGGAGGCCGGATGCGGCTGGACCAGCAGCCGGTTGTCCGCCAAGACGCACCAGCCGCAAACACAGCCGCCGCGGTGCTCGAGGAAATAGATCGGGCGGTCAAACTCGTTGGTCCAACCGGAACTGGCAATTTTCCGCCGGCTTTCATCGATCACCACCAGCGATCCGGGCTGCAAAATCGGATACATCGACCAATCTTCCAACCCGATTAGGCCATAACGGTACTCTCGCAAGTCCAGACCGCTCAGAAAACTAAGCGGCATTCTGCCCCAATTGCGGATTAAATAGCTCAGAAAAGTTGTCTTATGCAAGTCGATTTCGAGATCCGGAGGCTGGGGAACAGTTACGGTGCCGCTCGGCTTAAACTGGATGGCATGGGTCTCATCCAGTCCGACGTGAAGGGCCTCAGACGCCAACTGGTCCACAGGGACCCCGTACCAGTGGAGCACTTCAGACAAATCCTGCCGGTAGATGGCGCACAGCGTGTAGAGCCGGTAAATGGTCGGCACGGTACCCTTGTTCTCGATGTCCGCCAAGCGGCTCAAGGCAATCGCAAATTCGTCGCTTCCGCGGCGTTCGGCGATCTGCTGGCTGGCTTTCTCGACATCGCGGTAGGTCAGCTTGAGCCGCTCGCGAATCCGCTTGAGCTTTTCTCCGGGACGCTCCATGATATGATCCTCGCTGTATGGTTGCGCGAACGATGCACCCGAACGGCATTATATCCCCCGGGGGTGATGCGGGCAAGCGGGAACGCGGGTTTTTGTTCCGATTGCGGAACAGAGGGGTGTTTATGAGGGAGGGGGTGGCGTGAGAATCGTCGTGGGGATTACGGGAGCCAGCGGCGCGATTTACGGAGTGCGCCTGCTGGAACGGCTCCGCCATCGGGAAAGCGCCGAGATCCACCTGGTTGTGACAAGGTCCGGCGAGAAGACGCTTTTCCTGGAGACCGGCAGAATTGCCGCAGACGTAAAGAAACTGGCGGATTTTTGGTATTCGGTGGAAGACATCGCCTGCCGGCTGGCCAGCGGATCGTACCCCACCGATGGCATGGTGATCGCGCCCTGCTCGATCCACACCATGTCCGCCATCGCCAACGGAATCAGCTCGAACCTGCTGGTGCGCGCCGCGGACGTCACGCTAAAAGAAAAGCGGAAGCTGATTCTGTTGGTCCGGGAAAGCCCTTTGCACCTGGGGCATCTGAGAAACATGACTTCTTTATCTGAAATGGGCGCGATAATCGCTCCCCCAATTCCCGGCTTTTATAATCGTCCCCAAACCGTGATGGACATCGTCGATCACAGCATCGATCGCGTTCTGGACTTGATCGGCATCCCCGACGCCCAGGTGCGCAGATGGGAAGGAGCGGAAAAGTGAGTGTGAAAACCAGGCGGGCCCAGGCAGCGCCCCCGGCGGCGATTGCCTTTCAGGGCGCGCGCGGCGCCTTCAGCGAAGAAGCCGCGCGCAAGTTACTGGGACCGGGGATCGCCGTTTTGCCGTGCGAACGTTTCGAAGACCTCTTCCGCAGCGTGAAGGAGGGCCGCGCCGCCGGAGCGGTGGTGCCCATCGAGAATACGCTGGCGGGGTCGGTGCACGAGAATTACGACCACCTGGTGAATTTCGAACTGCCCATTGTGGCCGAGACCAATGTGCGCATCGTGCACAACCTGATCGCTTTAAAAGGCGTGCCATTTTCCGGAATAAAGAGAGTATTTTCCCATCCGGTAGCATTGAATCAGTGCCTGGATTTCTTTGCGCGGAACCCACGGATCGAGAGAATCCCCTTCTACGACACCGCCGGAAGCGTCAAAATGATAGCGGAGGAGAAGCTTACCGACGCCGCGGCGATCGCTTCCGCGGTGGCCGCGGAGATTTATGGCGCCCGCATTCTCCGCAGATCGATCGAAGACGACCGCCGGAATTTCACCCGGTTTTTTCTCCTCCGGACGCCTGAATACGCGCGCCGGCATCCCATCCGGGTTGACCGGCGCGCGCCCTGGCAAACGTCGCTGGTGTTCAGCACGCGCAACGTTCCCGGGTCGCTATTCCGCGCGCTGGGTGCTTTTGCTCTGCGCGACCTGAATCTCATCAAGATCGAGTCGCGCCCGCTGCGGGGAAAACCGTGGGAGTATCTTTTCTATCTCGATTTCCTGGGCCGCGTGGATTCGCCCAACGCGCAGAATGCGCTGAACCACCTGCGGGAATTAGCGGACTTCTTGCGCGTGCTGGGGTGCTATCCCAAGGGGGCGTAGCCGGAAACCGGAAAACGTTCCGTCTGACCCCGGGTTTTAGAGCAGCTTGGGCAGTAATTCCCCGGCAGGACCCTGTAACGCGCAGTCTACCAGCGCCGAGAAGGGCGTGGGCTCGAGGTTGATCTCGATTACCTTGGCCCCGGATTGCCGGGCGTATGGGACTAGGCTGGCCGCCGGGTATACCACGGCCGAAGTGCCGATTACCAGGAAGACCTCGGCGGACGCGGCGGCGTGCTCGGCTTCGTTCATCATGCCTTCGGGCAGAGGCTCGCCGAACCATACCACGGCGGGCCGCGCCAGACCGCCGCAGTGGCAGTGCGGCGGAATCCTGGGCAATGGGGCGCGGCGGTCCGGCCAATTGGCGCCGCAAACGGTGCAGCGCATCCTCCAGATATCGCCGTGGAGCTTGAGGATTCGCCGGCTTCCGGCGCGCTCGTGCAAACCATCCACGTTTTGCGTGATGAGGGTAAACCGCGGTTTGCGGATTTCCAGTTGCGCCAGGGCGAGGTGCGCCGGGTTGGGCGCCGCCTGGGCGATCAGCTCGCGCCGCCAGTTGTACCACTCCCAGACCAGGCGCGGATCGCGCGCGAAAGCTTCGGGCGTGGCCAGATCTTCGGGCTTGTAATCTTTCCACAGGCCGCCCGCGCCGCGGAAAGTGGGGATGCCGCTCTCGGCGGAAATGCCCGCGCCAGTCAGCACCGCCACGGAGGCAGCCTGGGCCAGCCATTCCCGAGCCTGCCCGATCACTTCGGATTGGATACCGAGTCTCCCACTTTGGCCGCAGCGGGTCCCGTAAACTTGCCGACGGCCGACGACTCGTCCACTTCGGTGATGAGGATGGAGCCGACCGCATCCTCGACGCTGCGGATCACCTTGCCGGTGCTTGGGTCTTTCACCTCGCGGATCTTGCCAGCGCCGCCGCCTTGGCGTCCAATTGCTGGGCCAGATCGGCGACGGCCTTGGTAACGGCTTCGCCGAGGATGGTGGCGCCAAAATTGCTGGATTTCATGTCGATCCCGCCCCCACCCGCCCCATAGCCGCTGCCGCCCGCTCCGAGGAGGCCCGTGCCCGAGCGGGACGACTCGCCTTTGCCGGAGGCGCTAGCGAGGATTTCGGCGGTGCTGGTATCGATCATTCGGGCGGTGATCTGCACCACCGCGGTGGACTGGCTCTTGCGCACGCCACCGATGCCGAAGCGCCCCGTGACGCCGCCCAGCGCCCCGCCGCCGACGTTGGTGCTCTTGTCGTCGCGGCCGAACTGAGTGATGCTGCCGATGATGATGGTGTCCACGCCGAGGATGCGCGCGATCTTAGCCGCGGTGTTGGCGTCGGCGCGGTCGCTATTCGAGAAATTCTGCTCGGCGAGAATCTTATCGAGAGCAGCCCGCTCGATGACGCGGTAGGTGCCGTCCGAGACCAACTTGTCGACCAGAAGGTCGGTAATTCCCTTCCCGACATCTTGATCGGTGCCGAAGATCGTCGCCACCGCGCTGCGCACGGTGCCATAGTCGAAGTTCATCACCGCCACGCGCTTCTTTTCCTGCGCCTGCGCGGCAGTTAGAGCCGTCAGGGCGAGCAGCAATACCGCTGATTTACGGAACATGAATCACCTCTTATAATCAAACATATTGAAATCGCCACGCAGAGTCAACCGTCAATTGCCGCGCGGACGCGTTCGAGAGTCTCGAGCGGGTCGGGCCGGTCTACGCGAATCACCGTGGCCCGCTCGCCGGTGGGGCGCCAGCGATGAAACATCCGCGGGGCGGGAAAGCCGGCGAAAATGCTGACGAGCGGCACGCCGCAGGCGGCCGCGACGTGCTGGCCGGCGGAGTCGTAGCCCACGTACAGGCGGCTGGCGGCGATGATGGCCGCGAATCCCGCGAAGGAGCCTTCCCAAAATGTGGCCTTGACGCCCGAGCGTTGGACGGCGCGATCGACGCGGGCGGCTTCCTCTCCGCCGGCGCCTTTGTCGATGGCGAGCGCCGCGCCGCCGGCTGCCAGCAACGCCAGGAGCCGCTCTTCGAACGGGTCCGGAATCCGCTTGGCGGGGTTCTCGCCGACTCCCAGGCTCACGGCGGTGTGAGTGCCGCGCGCGCTGCCACTGCGCTCCAACGCGACATAGGGCTTGGCATTCGGCACGCCGAGGGTCTCTTCGGCCCAGGCCGCGGCGAGTTCGGGAAGCGCGCGGTCCGTCTCGCCGCCGTATCCGCGGCTTTCGAAGAGGTGGTAGTGGTCCTCAGGGCAAACCGGCAGCAAGCCCAGTTGCGTGAGGCGGGAATCGGGATCGATCACCACCGAATCCGGAGCGGCCAGCAGCGCTTCGAGCGGGCCCCAGACCGCCAGCCGCTGGCGCAGACCGCCCCGCCGGTAGGCCATGTCCGCGTGGCGGAGGCGCGGGTCGCCGGCGAACAGCTCATAATTCTTCCGCGGCCCCACAAACACGATTTCGGCGTGCGGGAAGCGCTGCTTGGCGGCGGCCAGCAGCACGCTGGTCACGGCTACGTCCGCGCCCAGGGTGACGCGCGAGAGCACGAACACGCAATGCGGCTCGCCGGATATGGAGCGCGGTCTGCGCACACGCTGGTATCGGGCTACGAGCGAAGCGGGGTCAACGCTGGCCACGGCTTGCGAGAACAGCCGCGCGTAGACGTCGCAGAGCCTCGGCTCGAAGCGGTCCGCCAGGCCTTCCACCAGGATTCCGAACAGAGCTTGCCCGCCGGGCTCCTCGAGCAGCGCCGGCGGCAATTCCGCGGGGGGCCGGCCGGCGAGACACTGGTCCAGGAGTTCCCGCGCGATCTCGTTACACGAAGTACTTGTCAATCAGGATACCCAGCTTCCGGCGCGTGGCCGCCGGAACCAGTTTGCGATCCGTGATGATGGCGTGGGCCAGCGCCGAGCCGCAATTGCAGCCGCGGCCTAGGGGCGTTCGGGCAACCGCCTCGGCCACCACATGGCAGGCGTTTTCGGCGTTCTTCATGAGGTTGGCGATGATGTCGTTCACCGTCACGGCGTCGTGGCCGGGATGCCAGCAGTCGTAGTCCGTCACCATGGCCACCGTGACGTAGCAAATTTCGGCCTCGCGCGCCAGCTTGGCTTCCTGGAGGTTGGTCATGCCGATCACGTCCATGCCCCAGCTCCGGTACAGGTTGGATTCGGCCTTGGTGGAAAAGGCCGGGCCCTCCATGCAAAGGTACGTGCCGCCCTTCTTGATGTTGACGCCCGAAGAGCGGCCGGCGGCGGCCACCACCTCGCTCAGCTCGGGGCAGACGGGGTCGGCGAAGCTGATGTGGGCCACCAGTCCCTCGCCGAAGAACGTGGAAACGCGGCCGCGCGTGCGGTCGAAGAACTGGTCGGGGACGACGAAATCCAGCGGCCGGTGCTCCTCCTTGAGGGAACCCACCGCGCTGAGCGAGATAAGGCGCTCGACGCCCAGGGATTTCATTCCGTAGATGTTCGCCCGGAAATTCAGCTCCGAGGGAGAGATGCGATGGCCGCGCCCATGCCGCGCGAGAAACGCCACCCGCCGGCCCGCCAGTGTGCCGACGACATAATTGTCGGAAGGCCGCCCGAAGGGCGTGTCGATGGCAGCCTCCGCCTGCGTTTCAAATCCGGGCATGGAGTAGAGCCCGCTGCCGCCGATAATTCCGATTTCCGCTTTCAAGTTCCGCCCCCCTTCGCGTCAGACGATCTCTTCCCTGGCAGCATCCCAGCGCACGGTGCGCTGTTGCCGGTAGCTCTCGACCGCCATGCGGCACGCGATGGAAACGCGGAACCCCAGATCGAACGGGCAGTTGGGCTCCCGGCCCGAGCGGATGCAGTCGAGGAAATTCTGCATGTGGGCGCGCGGCAGGCTGCGGGTGGCGCCCATCATTTCGTTGCCATCGGGCCGGTTCACCTTCTGCGGCGTGTAGCGAATCTGCTGGCTCCTGGAAATGGTGCCGTTGTCGCCGAGCGCGTCCTCGGTCACCTTCAACTGGTCGTTGCCGAAGCCGGAATCCCAGGAAAACAGAATCTCCTCGGCGTGTTCCATGGAGACGTTCATGGTGTCGGGCACTTCGCGGCCGTCTTTCCACAGGTAGAGGCCGCCGGTCATGGTGACCGCCTTGGGAATCTTCAATCCCAGCGCCTTGTACCAGAAGGCGAGCTGGTGGCACATATTCTCGTACACATTGCCGCCGGAGTAATCCCAGAAGTAGCGCCAGTTGATGTACCGGTTGGCGTCGAAATCATGCGCCGGCGCCTCTCCCAGGAACGATTTCCAGACGATGTTTTCCGCCGTCATGTCCGGATAGACGGGCCGGGCCCACTGCGGCTTCCCATGGGGGGTGTTGCGGTACATGTGCGCGTGGATGGCGGTAATTTTGCCCATCAGCTCGGGCTTCAGAAAACTAGCGGCGTCGGGAATCTGCCCGCTGGAGACCCACTGGTGCCCGATCTCGACGGTGCGCTTGCCGGCCCGTTGCCAGGCCGCGCGCATCTTCTTGGCGTGCTCGACGGTGAACGCCATGGTTTTTTCCTGGTAGACGTGCTTGCCGGCGTCGAGCGAGGCCACGAAGTGCTCGCAGTGCAGGTGCTGCGGGGTCGAGATCAGCACCGCGTCGATGCTCTTGTCTTCCAGCAGGTGGCGGTAGTCGAGGTAGGTCTTGGCGCCGGGCGCGATCTTCTTGACGTCCTCCAGACGTTTCGTATAGACGTCGGCGGCACCGGCGCATGCGACGTTTTCGCAGGCCAGCGCTTCGCGCAGGATCTCGGTCCCGCGGTCCCCGGGCCCGATGATTCCCAGGCGGATACGATCATTGGCGCCCAGCACGTTGGAGGCGGCCAATGTGCCCGCCAGCCCGGTGGCCACTTTGCTCATGAAAACACGGCGAGATTGCATGAAGGAACTCCGCTCCGAAGGATCAAGTTAATTATATACTTGGCGCGGCTTGGGATAAGCACCGGCGGCAAGACCACCGGCGCTACGGGGCTGGCGCGGCGGTCTTCGGTTCCTGGTCTCCGCGATGGCAGGTGTAGCAGGTGACGCGCTCCTTGCCGTCGGGGAACTTCGCGTTGACGTCCTGCGCCAGGACGATCATCTTGCGGGCGATGTCTTTTTTCGGGTTCTCATCACTGGCAAAATCGCCTTTGACGTGACAGAAGTCGCACTGCACGCCGAGCGCGACCCGGAAGGACTGCATGGTGGCCCGGATATCCGTGGGCGGGACCTTCAACACTTTCAAATTCTTGGGCGCCGGCCTGGCCTGCTTAGGGGCGGCCTCTTGAGCGCAGAGAGGGACGACCAACAGCAATGCGATCAGGAAACGCATTGAATTATGATACACAACATGCGGCATGCGCTGGCGGCGGCGTGGCTCTCGTGGGGAGCGGCTTTCGGGGCGGGGCTGACGCCCTACGGACTGGAATGCGAGGCGCGACGGAATCCAACGGGGATCGACTCGCCAAGACCGCGTCTCAGTTGGAAGCTGAAATCGGACGAGCGGGCGCAACAACAGACGGCGTACCAGGTTGTGGCGGCCAGCGCGCCGGAGAAACTGGCGCCGGGCGCCGCGGACTTGTGGGATTCGGGGCGGGTGGCATCCTCGCAAACGGCCTGGATTGCGTACGGCGGCGCAAGCCTGCGCTCGTTCCAACGCGGCTGGTGGAAGGTGCGGGTGTGGGACCGCTCCGGCGCGGCATCGGCGTGGAGCGAAGCGGCCGAGTGGACCATGGCGGTGCTCGACGCGCGGGACTGGAAGGCGTCGTGGATCGCCCACCCGGACCGCAGCCTGCGGGCGGGACCACTACCCATTTTTCGGAAAGAGATCGTCATCGACCGGCCGCTGCGGCGCGCTCTGGCGCTGGTCTGCGGGCTCGGATTTCACGAGCTGCGCATCAACGGGGCCAAAGTGGGCGACCATGAGCTGGCGCCGGCGTGGACCAATTTCCGCGAGACGGTGCTGTACGAAAGCTTCGACGTGACGCCGCTGCTGAAGAGCGGGGCCAATGCCATCGGGGTGCTGCTGGGCAACGGTTTTTACAACGTGGCGGGCGGCCGGTACGCCAAGTTCACGGGATCGTTCGGGCATCCGCGCCTGCTGTTGCAGTTGCACCTCGAATTCGAGGATGGGACGGTGCGCGACGTGGGCACCGACCGCTCCTGGCGGGTGCACGACGGCCCGGTGACCTTCACGTGCATTTACGGAGGCGAGGATTTCGATGCGCGGCTGGAACCGCCGGGGTGGGAGCGGCCGGGGTTCGACGATTCGGCGTGGGAGCGGCCGGTGGGCGTGGAGGGAACGGGCGGGGCGATGCGCGCGCAATCCAGCCCGCCGGTGCGGGTGCAGGAGACTTTTCGCCCGGTGGGGGTGACGCAGCCAAAGCCCGGCGTGGCGGTCTACGACCTGGGGCAGAATTTCGCGGGGTGGCCCAGGATTACCGTGAGCGGCCCGGCCGGCGCGCGGGTGCGGATGACTCCGGGCGAGCTGCTGGATGCGGCGGGGCTGGTGACGCAGCGCTCGTCGGGAGGGCCGGCTTACTTTACTTACACGCTGAAAGGTGTGGGGCGGGAGACGTGGTCGCCGCGTTTTGCGTATTACGGGTTCCGTTACGTGCAAGTGGAAGGCGCGGAGGTTACGGTCCATGCGCTGGAGGGCCAGTTTCTGCACCTGGACGCGGCGCGCGCCGGCCGGTTTGCGTGCTCGAACGAGCTGTTCAACCGCATCCACAAGCTGATTGACGCGGCCATTCGCAGCAACCTCGAACACGTGGTGACGGACTGCCCGCATCGCGAGAAGCTCGGCTGGCTGGAAGTGCCGTACCTGATGGGACCGGCGCTGCTTTACGATTGGGACCTGCGCGCGTTTCTGCCGAAAGTGAGCCGCGATATCCGCGAGGCGCAAACCATCGACGGGCTGTTTCCCGACATTGCGCCGGAATACGTGGTGTTCGGCGGGGCATTTCGCGATTCGCCGGAATGGGGCAGCACGGGCATCCTGCTTCCCTGGCTGGCGTGGCAGTGGTATGGAGACCGGCGGCCGCTCGAGGATTCGTACGGCGCGATGAAGAATTACGCCGCGTACCTGGGAACGAAAACGAAAGACCACCTGCTGGCTTATGGGCTGGGAGACTGGTACGACATCGGTCCCGGCAGCCCGGGGCCTTCCAAACTGACGCCTAACGGCGTGACGGCGACGGCCACATATCACGAGGACCTGCGCGTGTTGGAACAGGCGGCGCGGCTTCTGGGCAGGGATGCGGACGCGCGCGCCTTCGGCGAGGAAGCGCGCATGGTGCGCGAAGCGTTCCAGAAGGCCTACACCACCGGCAGCCAGACGGCGCTTGCCATGTCGCTGGTGCTGGGGCTGGCGCCGGAATCGGCCCGGGCCGCGCTGGTCGAGAGGCTGGTGGCCGACGTGCGCGGTCGTGGCAATCATCCGAGCGCGGGTGACGTGGGACACCGGTACCTGATCGAGGCGCTGATGAATGCCGGGCGCAGCGACGTGGTGTACGACATGGCGAGCCGGACCGACCCGCCGAGCTACGGCGCGCAGCTTGCGGCGGGCGCGACATCGTTGACGGAAGCGTGGGACGCCGACGCCCAAAGCTCGCAGAATCACTGCATGTTGGGCCACGTGGAAGAATGGATCTACGCGGGGCTGGCGGGAATTCGTCCGGATGCGGGGGCGCCGGGGTTGAGCCGCATACGCATACGCCCGGAGCCGGTGGGGGATGTGAAGTGGGTGAAGGCGTCCTGGGAGACGTTTCGCGGCCCGGTGGAGGTGAGTTGGCGCATCGAAGGCAGCGCGTTTCAGTTGAGCGTGGATGTCCCGCCGGGTATGACGGCGGAAGTCTCGGCGCCGGGGCTGCGCGCGGCCGAAATCGGGTCGGGGCATTATGATTTCGAGGGGAAAAACCTTCAGAAATAGAGCAAAACTTATGTTTCCGTTATCTTCGTTGCGTCCGGACCTTCGCCCGCGGGTGGGAGTGTTCGGCATCGGCCTGGCGGCCTACTGGCCGCAGTTTTCGGGATTGAAAGAGCGCCTGGCGGGTTACCAGGAAGGGGTGGAGCGGCGGCTGGAAGCGCTGGGAGCGGACGTGGTTTCGGCGGGGCTGGTGGATACGGCGCCGGCGGCCCACGCCGCGGGGGAACTACTGGCGAAGAGCGGGGTGGACCTGATCGTCTGCTACGTGGGCACGTACGCAACTGCGAGCCAGGTGTTGCCCGTGGTGCAGCACTGCGGCAAGCGGGTGCTGGTGCTCAACCTGCAGCCGTCGAGCGCGTTGGATTACGCCAACACCGACACCGGCGAGTGGCTGGCAAACTGTTCGGTGTGCTGTGTACCCGAGATTTCCAACGCGTTTGCGCGGGCGCGCATTCCTTTCCAGGTGGTCTCGGGAACGCTCGCGGGAGAGAAGCCGTGGCGGGAGATCGCCGAGTGGCTGGACGCCGCGCGCGCCGTCGCCGCGCTGCGCCAGGCGCGCATCGGGTTCCTCGGCCATACTTACCCCGGCATGTTGGATCTGTATTCGGACTTCACCATGGTCCAGGCCCAGACCGGCGCGCACATCGAGGTGCTGGAGATGTGCGACCTGGAGAAGCGATTGCCGCAGCCGCGCGAGGCGCCGGTGATGGTGCGGTTGGGAGAAGCGCGCGCCGTTTTCGACGTGGCCGATTCGGTGGCGGGCGACGACCTGACGTGGGCCGCGCAGGTCTCGGTGGCGCTGGATCGGCTGGTGGCGGATTTCGGCTTGCAGGGGCTTTCCTATTACTACCGTGGGCTCGATGCCAACCCCTACGAGCGCCTCGGCGCCGGCCTCATCCTGGGCAATTCGCTGCTGACGGCGCGCGGCGTTCCGGCGAGCGGCGAGGGCGATCTGAAGAACTGCCTGGCGATGTTCCTGCTCGACCGGCTGGATGCGGGGGGATCGTTCACGGAATTCTGCGCCATGGATTTCGACGAGGGGTTTGTGCTGATGGGCCACGACGGGCCGGGCCATATTGCCATCAGCGACGAGAAGCCGGTGCTGAGAGGGTTGGGCCTCTATCACGGCAAGCGCGGCTATGGCGTGTCGGTGGAATTCAAGGTGAAGGTGGGGCCGGTGACGATTCTGGGAGTGACGCAAACGGCCGAGGGCCGGCTCAAACTGCTGGCGGCGGAAGGCGAGTCGCTGCCGGGGCCGATTCTGCGCGTGGGAAACACGAATTCGCGGTTACGGTTCTCGCTGCCGCCCGATGAATTCGTGAACGCGTGGTGCGCGGAAGGGCCGACCCACCATTGCGCGCTGGGCGTGGGACACGTGGCTGGACGGCTGCGGAAGGTGTCCCGGTTGTGCGGGATTCCGCTGGCGGGGGTGGGGTGAGGGGTCGCTATTGTTGGCCGTCATGATTCAGAAGCCATTGAGGCGGTGCTCTCTGGCCGCGGCGCGCATCGCCAGGAAAGCGGAAAGTTTCATGGGCGGACCAGGGCCAGTATCCAACTGTCGCCCGACGGCCTTCTGGTACTGGCGCAAGATGTCCAGGCGCCGGCGCCGGTCCAGGGGGCAACTCTCGATATCGAGCAGAAGATCGATCTCCCATGTCTGAAACACGTTGCGCGTGATGGCCCCGCGCATGATCTCCCCCATCAGCCGGTTGAACCGGTTGAGCGTCAGCTCCTGCTCGACGAGGTCGTCCGCCTCCGTCATAGTTGACTAATCGGCGGCTTTCGGCAGAAGGATTAGGGTGGCTTCCCGCTGGTATCATGGATCTCGATGAACCTGGCTGTTGCAAGCGACCATGGCGGCTTCCCGCTGAAGGCCCGTGTGATTGAGGAACTGCGCAAACTGGGCCACCAGGCGGCCGACCTGGGCACCGACTCCACGGAGGCCGTGGACTACCCCGACTACGCGCGCGCGGTCGCCCAGGCCGTGCTCGAAGGCCGGGCCGAGCGGGCGGTACTGATCTGCGGCAGCGGCGCCGGGGCCTCGGTGGCCGCCAACAAGTTTCGCGGAATCCGCGCCGCCACCTGCCACGACAGCTACTCCGCCCGCCAGTGCGTCGAAGACGACGACGTGAACGTGCTCTGCCTGGGCGCGCGCGTGATCGGCCCCGAGCTGGCCGCCGATCTGGTGCGCGACTACGTGAATGCGCGTTTCTCCGGGGCCGAGCGCCACCGCCGGCGCCTGGGGGAAATCGCGGCTTTCGAAGCCAATTTCGGCAAGTGAACCATGGCAACCTATCAGACGGACTTCCGGATCTCGACGCGGGGCCGGTGCGACGTGCTGGACATCACCTCGCAGGTTTCGGGCGCGGTCTCCGCGAGTGGGATGCACACGGGCATCGTCAATATCTCCGGGGTTGGTTCGACGCTCGGCATCACGACCCTGGAATTCGAACCCGGCTGCGCAGCGGATTTGAAGCGCGCCCTGGAGAAGATTGCGCCCTCCAACACCGATTACGCCCACAACGCGCGCTGGGGCGACGAAAATGGCTACGCGCACCTGCGGAGCGCGCTGATGGGCACCGCCAAGAGTTTTCCCGTTGCCAGCGGCCGGGTGCTGATCGGAACCTGGCAACAGATCGTGCTGTGCGATTTCGACGACCGCCCGCGTGACCGCCAGATCGTGGTCACGGTGGTGGGGGAATAAGGTCAAGCGCCGCTTGACCGGTGCGTGTACTAGCTGTCATAATACAGCCAGTGATCCCGTTTCGCCTGTCGTTTCAGCCCGGCATCTCGCTCTACGAGCAGGTGGTGTATGCCGCCAAGAAGGCCATGGTCTCCGGAAAGATGCGGCCCGGCGACCCGTTCCCTTCGGTGCGCGCGCTCAGCAAGGAGCTGAAGATCAATCCCAACACGGCGCACAAGGTGATCACACAACTGGTGGCGGAAGGGCTGATCGAAGTCCATTCCGGCACCGGCACGGTGGTGGCCCGGCAGGCCGCGTCGACCGCGGCGGAGCGCGGCAATCTGCTCAACAAAGAGCTCGAGCAATTGGTGGTGGAGGCCAAGAAGCTCGGCCTGGAACTCGACGATGTCGCGGCGGCCGTCGCCCAGCACTGGAAGCGTTTGGATGGGAGCAAGACATGAGCGACATCTTACGAACCGTCGATCTCTCGAAGCGATTCCGCCAGAACGTGGCCCTCGATCGCATGAACATGGATGTGCCCGAGGGCAGCATCTACGGCCTGGTCGGCCCGAATGGAGCGGGTAAGACCACCACCATCAAGCTGCTCATGAATCTCTATGAACCCACCGCGGGGCGGGCGGAGGTTTTCGGCCACGACTCCCGGCGGCTCTCTCCGCGGGATTTCGCGCAAATCGGCTACGTGTCGGAGAACCAGGAAATGCCGGAGTGGATGACGGTGGAATACTTCATGACCTATCTCAAGCCGTTCTATCCGAGCTGGGACGACGCGCGCGCCGCCGAGCTGCTGCGCCAGTTCGATCTGCCGCCCGGCCGCAAGCTGCGGCATTTGTCGCACGGAATGCGAAGGAAGGCGGCCCTGGCGTCCTCCCTCGCCTACCGGCCGCGGCTGATTGTTCTCGACGAGCCGTTCACCGGCCTCGACGCCCTGGTGCGCGATGAGCTGATCGAGGGCGTCCTGGGAAACGCCGAGGGCGCCACCATCCTGATCTCGTCGCACGACCTGGCGGAGATCGAAAGCTTCGCCAGCCATATCGGCTACCTGGACCGCGGGCGCCTGCAATTCTCCGAAGAGATGGCTTCGCTGACCGAGCGTTTTCGCGAGATCGAGCTCACTATTGCGGCGCCGTCGCCTCTGCCGGCGCCGTGGCCGGCGGCCTGGGTGAACGCGGAGCAGTCCGCGGCGGTGGTTCGCTTCGTCGACACACAGTTCCAGCAGGACCGCACCATGGCCGAAATCCGCCGCTTGTTCGGCGAGGTTCGGGAGATCGCGGTGAACCCCATGCCGCTGCGGGCAATTTTCGTAACCCTGGCCAAGGCCGGCCGAAAGGCGGCATAGAACATGCGACAAGCGCTTCACATCTTCAAAAAGGACGCTCGGCACCTGTGGATCGAGATCGCCGTGACCCTGTTGGTGGTGGCGGCATTCACCTTTACGAGCGCCCGCCGGGCGTTCTGGATGGCGGACCCCGTGGTGAACCGCAACGTGGCCGGGATGCTGTTGACCTTCCTGTTGCCGCTGGCCTGGTGGATCCTCATCGCCCGCCTGGTTCACGCCGAAACCCTCCCCGGCGACCGTCAATTTTGGACCACGCGCCCCTACGCATGGAAAAGCCTGCTGGCGGCCAAGGCGCTCTTCGTCGCGGCCTTTGTCAATCTTCCCCTGCTCGCGGCCCACATTGCGATCCTCCTCGCCTATGGCTTCAATCCGCTGGCGGAGATCCCCGGCCTCCTTTGGAGCCAGGTGCTGATCACGGCCGTATTGGTGCTGCCGATAGCCGCGCTTTCGGCCCTGACCACGGGATTCGTCCAACTCCTGATTACAGGCTCGGTGCTTTGTCTGGCGCTCGTGGCATGGAATATCGGTATGCCCTCCGCGGGTCTCGATGCGGGGTGGCGCGCGTTGGAGTGGATCCGGTCTTACTACGAGATCGCGGTGTTGGCCCTGGCCGCGCTGGCAATCCTGGTCTGGCAATATGCGCGCAGAAGAACCGCCGCCGCTCGATGGCTGGCGGTGGCCGCCGTGGTCCTGATGGCGCTGGACGTGCTGATTCCGTGGACCGCGGCGTTCGCACTTCAATCCCGCCTGTCCAAGCAGCCAATCGACCCCGCCTCGCTGCGCATCGATTTCGACTCCGCCAAGCAGTGGGCGGCCCGCGCTCTGATCGAAAAAGGCGACCGCGTATGGATCGAGATCCCCATCACGATCGCCGGGATTCCCGCTGGCATGAGTCCCAGGTACGATGGCGCCATCATGGCCATCGAGGCGTCCGATGGGTCCACGTGGCCAGCGGACCAGCAGCCGTGGAGCCACGTCACCACTAGAGACCAGGTTCTGTGGTTGCAAGCCACCGTGGACGGCGGGTTCTACCGGAAGGTGAAGGACCAGCCGGTGAAACTCCGCGGCGCGATGTATCTCACTCTATACGGCAACCTGCGAGTCACCGAGGTCCCATTCTCGGCCCCGCCCATGGCGGTGCCTGGCAGGGGTCTTTGTACGGCAACCCCCGGAGCCGGGAGGAAGAGTTATTACCTCATTTGCAGCTCTGTGTTCCTCGATCCGGAAGGCCCGGCGACCTATTCCCCGTTCCCGGCCGACCTGGCCCTCGACCCCGTCAACAGCCACCGTACGTACATAGCCGCATTCTACTACCCATTCGCCGCGTTTACCGCGGCGACGGTTGGGACTACCGAACCGCTCGCGCACCTCCGCCGCGATTTCGAGATCGGCGGCCTGCGCCTGGGCGATTTCGAAGTACGGCAGAGGGTCCCCTAATACCAGTCCAGCAAGCGAAGTCCGCGGACTCTCGAGAATTCCTTCGTGTTGTGCGTCACCAGCGTTGCCGAATGCGCCAGGGCGGTGCCCGCGATCAGCGTGTCGATCGGGCCGATGCCGCTACCGGCTTTCTCCAACTGCGCCCTGAGTTCGGCCGACGCGCTCGCCGCACGCTCATCCAACGGCAAAATGTGAACGACTTCGAGAAGGGCGTCCAGCGATTCCCGCCGTTGGCGAGGGCGTGAGGACCGGGCGATGCCAACTTCCAGTTCATACAGGACCACGGCGGGAATGGCGATGTCGCGGGGCGCTTCCTTCCCCAGGTTTTCGGCCACTCGGCCCATCCCCTTGAAAAAGTAGATGACGGTGTTGGTATCGAGAGCCAGCACTCAGAGGCGCTCCCGCCGATCGTCGCCCTTCTGACCCTCCCTGAGTTCCTCGGCCAAAGGAAAGTCCGGCCACGAGCCGGCCAGATCCAGAACGTGTTGCGGCCAGGTAGTTGCGGTCTTTTCGCGGATCACTCCCGAGATCCACCTGCTCAGAGAGTCTCCGCTGGCGTCCGCAGCCGCCCGGGCGCGTTTCTCGGTGTCGTCGTCCAGGTAGATGGTGACTTGCGACATATAGGATAGGTCCACCTATACTATAGCAGAGAGACAGGGGCCTGACCGCTCTGTCCGCGCGGCGCAAAAAGGCTGCGCCTTGGGACAGAGTGGTCAGGCCCCTGTGCAGGCTTTCCGCAGCGCCTCGGCGAGGAGTTCCTGCTTCTCCGGCCCGAGCTTCTTTCCCTCCGCCGTCACGTAGAACACATCGATGGCTTTGTGCGCCTGGGTGTCGATCAACACCACCTCGATGTTGCCTCCGTTGGAGGAAATCGCCGAGGCCAGGTCGTAGAGCAGGCCGGGACGGTCTTCGGCCACGATCTCCACCAGCGTCGCGGTGTGGCCGGCCTCCGAATCGAATGAGACTGTGGCGGGGATGCGCGCTTTGCGGCTGGGCAGCACGGGCTTGGGCCGGTTGCGCAGCAGCTCGCGCACGTCCGTCTTGCCCGCCAGCACACGCTCGGCGGTGGCGCGCAGGCGGCCGACCTCCGTGGGATTCAGATCCAGCGTGCGTAAGGGATCGTCGAACGTAAACGTGTCCAGCACCAAGGCGCGGCGGTTGGCAAACGCCTCGGCTTTGAGGATGTTCATGCCGAAACTGGAAAGCGTTCCGGCCACCGAGGCGAACAGGAACGGGCGGTCGGCGGCCACCAGCGTCAGTTGCCAGGCCGATTCCAGCCTGCGGATGTCCACGGCCGCCCCACGGGGCGCCCCCCGGGCCCGGCTCTTTTCTTCGAGCGCCATGTGCTCGTCGATTTCCTTCTCGGTATGGGTCCGCAGGTAGCGCGTGGGAAAGCCTTCGAGAAATGCGATCCGCTCGGGCGGGCCGGAGGGGATGGCTTCGATGCGCTCCGTTTCCAGCTCGCGAGTCAGCTCGTTGTAGACCGCCAGGTAGAGCTGCCACAACTGCTCGGCGCGCCACGGCGTCATGACGTCTGGGTTGACGGCGCTGATGTCGGCATAGGTCACCAGCGTCAGCGCCTTGAGGCGCTCGACGGTCTCCATCTGGTGCGCCACGTCGCGTATGGTCCGCGGATCGAACAGGTCGCGCGAGTGCATCACGGCGGAAAGCTCGAGGTGCTTGCGGATCAGAAAAAGCGCGGTTTCGCGGTCTGGCGCCGGCATCTGGATGCGCGCCATGGCGTCTCGCGCCAGGCGCACGGAGGCACCCACGGGGCCTTCGCCGGGCACCCCTTTGCCCACGTCGTGGAATAACAGCGCGAACATCACCACGGACGGCTGCTTCACTTCCGCCAGCAGCTCGGCATAGCCCGCCGGCAGGCTCCTGAGGTTCTGCATGGTGATGAGGGTGTGCTCGTCCACCGTGTAGCGGTGATAGAAGTCGCGGACGACCAGGCATTCGATGCGCTCGATCTCCGGAAAAATGGCGGCCAGCACGCCGGTTTCGTGCATCGACCGGACGGCCAGCGGCGCGTGCGGAAGCGAGAGGATCTGGTTCAGCGCGGGCCATACGGGCCGCGGCTCGGCGAAGTGCGCGCGCAGGCGGGCGAGCCGCGATTCGATCCGCTGCTCGGCCTCCAAGGAAAGACGAATGCCGTGGCGCGCCACGAATTCGAACAGGCTCAGCGCCAGCTCGGGCTCCACGTCCAGGCGTTGCGGGGCGCGGAAGTGGACGCGCTCCCGATGGACGCTGAAATCGGCGTTCGACACGCGCGAGCGCCAGTCGCGGAACTGCGCGAAGAGCGAGCTGAATTGGGCCTCGCTCGAATCCAGCGCGCGGATGGCGGCGCGGTAAACGACGCGGGCATGGCGATAGTACTCGCGCATCCATTGGGCGGCGTCGCCCGCCCGCCATAGCTCCGCGATGCCGTCCTGGGCGTCGAAGGAAAGCGCGTTGTTGTCGCGCCCGGACTGGCAATGCAGATAGCAGCGCAGCCGCCCCAGAAAGCGGAAGGCGGCCTCCATCTCCGCCGCCGGTCCGTCCCGCGTCCCCTGCAGTTGATCGAGCCAGCAGACGAGTTGATGATCGCGCAGGCTGCCGGGAGTCTCCTTCACGTTCGGCTCCAGGTGATAGAACGTGCCGGCGTACTTCGCGTGGCGGGCGCGCGCCAGTTGCGCCAGGTTGCGGACCAGCGGCCCACGGTTGGCGTGGATGAAGCGCGGCAGCTTTTCCGCCAGGCCGGCGTAGAGCGTGCGATCGCCGGCGAGGTAGCGCTGGTCGAGCAGGCTGACGTTCAGCTCGATGTTGCGGTCGTGAACCTCGGTGCACTCGGCGGGCGTCCGGACGGAGTGGCTGACGCGCAGGCCGGAGTCCCACAGGTGCCGCAGAAACGTCGAAATTGCATCCTTCGAGGCCAGGACCGGCTTCTCGGATTCGAACAGCAGCAGCAGGTCCACATCCGAGTACGGGAACAACTGGCGGCGGCCATAGCCGCCCACCGCGAGCACGGCCAAACCGGCTGGCGCGGCTGGAATCAGCAGCCCCGCCGCGGCTTGGAGCACCAGGCGGTCCACTTGCGCCGTGCGCTCTGCCAGAGCGATCGCTGCATCCCCGGTAGCGAGGAAGTCCCGTCGGATCGAGGCCAGTCCGCCGCTAGAGGGCCGATTCTCCACGATCGTCGTTCCGGATGCGGATGGCTTCGGCCACGTCGAAGACGAAGATCTTGCCATCGCCGATCTTGCCGGTGCGCGCGGCGGCGGTGAGCGTCTTGAGGACTTCTTCGGAGCGGCTGGAGGGCACCACCATTTCCAGCTTGACCTTGGGCAGCAGGTCCACGTTGTACTCCTGCCCGCGGTACACCTCCTTATGCCCCTTCTGCCGCCCGTGACCGCGGACCTCGCTGATGGTCATGCCGTCGATGCCGATGCCTTTCAGCGCCTCCTTCACTTCGTCCAGTTTGAATGGCTGGATGATCGCCTCGATTTTCTTCATGTGGTAATCCTAACTTGCCTCCGGCTACGACTCGAATATATACCCCTCCTCGCCGTGCATGCTGACATCCAGGCCCTCGATCTCTTGCGCCTTGCTGACGCGCAACCCCACGGTCAAGTCGCAGATCTTCAGAATGACGAGAGTGCCCACCGCCGCCAGAACCCAGGCGATGCCGCAGCCGATGAACTGGTTGAGCACCTGCGCGCCGTTGCCGTCCACCAGGCCCAGGGGCAGCGCGCGGCCGGCGGCATCCTTCAACCCGTCATTCACGGCGCTGGTGGCGAAGACGCCGGTGAGCAAGGCCCCCAGCGTTCCACCCGCGCCGTGCACGCCGAAAGCGTCCAGGGAATCGTCATACCCGAACCTGGCCTTGACGCGCGTGACCATCAGGTAGCACACCACGCCCGCGCACAGCCCGATGAGGAGCGCTGGAAACGGCTTGACGAAGCCCGACGCCGGCGTGATGGCCACCAGGCCCGCCACCGAGCCCGAGATGCCGCCCAACACGCTGGGCTTGCCGTTGTCGAGCCATTCCGCGGCGATCCAGCCGAGCGTGGCGGCGGCGGCGCCGAAATGCGTCGCCACGAACGCGCTGGTGGCCAGGCCCGAGGCCCCCAGCGCGCTGCCGGCATTGAATCCGAACCATCCCACCCACAACAGGCAGGCGCCGATAAAACTGATCACCAGGCTGTGCGGCTTCGACGGAAACTCGGGATAGCCCAGCCGCTTCCCCAGGTACAGCGCGCAAAGCAGGGCCGAGACCCCGGAGGTAATATGCACCACCGTTCCGCCGGCGAAATCGAAACAGGGAATCCGGCCGCCCAGGAAAGCGTTCAGCACCCCGCCCTTGCCCCACACCATGTGCGCCATCGGAAAATAGACAATGAGCGACCAAAGCACCGTGAACAGGAGCATGGCGCTGAATTTCATGCGCTCGGCAAACGCTCCCGAGATCAATGCGGGAGTAATGATGGCGAACATCAACTGGTAAACCATGAAGGTTTGCTGCGGGATGGTGGGCGCGTAATCGGGATTGGGCGCGCTGCCCACGTTGTTCAACAGCGCGAAATGCAGGTTCCCCAGGACAGGCGAAGGCCCGCCGAAAACCAGGCTGTACCCCACCACCGCCCAGATCACCGTGACCACCGCCATCAGGATGAAGCTCTGCATCATGGTGCCGAGAACGTTCTTTCGCCGCACCAGCCCGCCGTAAAAAAGGGCCAGGCCGGGGCCCGTCATCATGAGGACCAGCGCGGCGCTCATGAGCATCCAGGCGTTGTCTCCGGCGCTCTGCGCGGACTTGGTGGCGGTTTCGAGAGCCGCCATCCTGGCTTGGAGATCCGGTGTCGCCTGCGCCAACAAGGCCGCGGGCGTGGAGAGGAGCGCAAGCGAACAGAGCTTGACCAGATGTTTCATGGTGGGACCGTTTTGCGAACTGGGCTGTCTAACCGATTGTCCCCCATGGACTTCGGCGCCCCAAGACGGAACTTTCTATGGGCCGGATTGGATTTTTTTATGGCCGCCCGGCAGGTAGTGTCTGAAAAGTGCGTTGCTTGCGGATGACCGTGACAGACCGCAACGCTCGGGCGCCTGTCGACGCACCGGTGTGTTACAAGTAATACTAGATGGATACAACCATTCGGAATCTCGACAATCAAGCATATCGGGCACTGCGGGCACGCGCCGTTCTAGAAGGGCGAGCGGTGGGCGATCTCATCAACGAGGCCATTCGCGCATACTTGGGGCGAACGGCTGTCCGGCCCGGCACCTCGACGCTACGCGCCCTGGAGCCGGAACCGTATCCCGAGGGGAACGAACGGCTCAGTCGGGAAATCGATGCCGTCGTGTATGGCGAGCAACCGTGATTGTCCTGGATTCCAGTTTTTTGGTCGGCTACCACAACCAACGGGATACACACCACCCGGCCGCGTGTGCGCTGATGGAGCAGTTCCTAGCGGGAAAATGGGGCCAGGGCCTCTTGCTTGAATACGTGTTTCTGGAGGTCATGACCGTGTTGCTCGAGCGCCGCGACCTTTCCGTTGCGGCGCGGGTCGGCCGCATCCTCCTGGATGCTCAAGAACTAGACTTCGTGCCGTGCTCAGGCCTATTTCTGGACACCATGCAATGGTTCTCGAAGCAGACCGGCACTTTCCTGAACTTTGCGGATGCGGCGATCGCCGGAATAGCGCGCACCCGGGCGGATGGCCTGATCCTGACCTTCGATGAGGAGTTTCGCAAAGTGCCTGGGCTTCGCGTTCAACGGGCGTGAACAGCTTCGGCACATATCGGGACGGTGGCTTGGAAGAATATAATGCAAGAAACCATGACAACCAACTTCCCTGCTGTCTATAAAGCCGACGTTCTGAAGGCCATCGAAACCGTCGACCTGGAGAAGGTGGCCGAGGCCATCCGGATCTTCATCGAGGCGCGCGCGGAAGGGCGCCAGATCTTCGTTTGCGGGAACGGAGGCAGCGCCGCCGCCGCGTCGCACTTCGCGACCGACATGGTCAAAGGCGCCAGCTACAACCGGCCCACGCGCTTTCGCATCATGGCGCTTACCGATTCCGGGCCCACCATCACAGCGTATTCCAACGACGTCGGCTATGAAAGCGTCTTCGTCGAACAGTTGAAGAACTTTGCGCGGCCCGGGGATGTGGTCGTGGGATTCAGCGGATCGGGAAACTCGCTGAACGTGGTTCGCGCGCTGGAATATGGAAACTCCATCGGTTGCCGCACCATCGCGCTCACGGGCCGGGATGGCGGCAAGATGGGGCCTCTCGCCCAGCTCCACATTCAAGTCGCGCATCCGCACATGGGACAAATTGAAGACGTCCATATGATGGTGATGCACATGATCTGCTATTACTTCATGGACGGGGAGACCGCATAGCGGTGAAAAGCCGCCGCGCCTGGTCGTGGATCCTGTCCGTTCCGCTGGCCGCGGTTCTGCTCTATCTCTCCCTGCGGGGCGTGGATTGGAAGGGTGTTTGGCAGACCATCGCCGGGGCGCGGTGGGGATTCCTGGCGGCCGGATGCGGGTGCTCGTGCTTCTCGTTTTTCCTGCGCTCGCTGCGGTGGCGCATCCTTTTGAACGCCGAAGAGCGCTTGAGCGTCGGCTCCGTGTTCAGCGCCAACATGGCGGGATATCTGGGAAACAGCTTTCTTCCAGCCCGCGCGGGAGAACTGGTGCGGACCTTCGTCATCAGCGCGCGTTCGTCCTTGAGCAAGACTTACGTCCTGACCACGGCCCTCAGCGAGCGCCTGATGGACGTGATCGCCCTGGTCTTGTGGAGTTCGCTGATTCTCCTTGGAGCCGAGGCCAAGCCGCGCTGGATGCAAGACCTTTCCCGCACTACAGCCATAGTGGCGGCGGCAGGCGCGCTGGCCATCGCGGTGCTGCCGCATACGGAAAGCCTATGCCGGAATCTGCTGCGGCGGCTCGCCCTGCCCTCCGCGCTTAGGGAGCGGCTGCTGCGCTTCGCCGATCAAGTGCTGCTGGGAGTGCGCGCCTTCCACAACGTGGGCCGCTTTCTGGGTTTCACCGCGCTCACCGTGGCGATCTGGATGTCGGACGCTTGCGGCACCATGTTGGCGGCACACGGCCTGCACCTCCACTTTTCCTTCACCGTGGCCATGCTGCTGCTCACCGGCATGGGCCTGGGGAGCGCGCTGCCGTCCACGCCCGGTTATGTGGGGATTTACCAGTTTGTCGCGGTTACGGTTCTGACGCCGTTTGGAATCAGCCGGGACGCAGCCCTGGCGTACATCCTGGTGGCGCAGGCATTGGCCTACGTGGTGACACTCGCGCTGGGCCTGCCCAGCCTGTATTGGATACAGGCATCCTCACCCGCGCGAGTCAGCCTATGGCGCCTGGCCCGTCGTGAAGCCTGATCAGGGAGCGTCGACGATCTCTCCGATATAACCGATGTTGTCCCCCTTCTTCATGGAAGGCACCGCGCCGATGTACAGGACCACGCCCGATACGGGAGCTGTCACATCCCACACTTTTTCGCCGAAGTAGTCTGTCAGGTAGCCTATCTTCATCCCCTGCTTGACGTAGGCTTCAGGGACCACGAGCGGGTAGAAGATGCCATCCCGGTCGCTGGTGACCACGGAATAGCGGCCGATCCACAGAGGATGCTCGACCGGCGTCACCACGCCCGGCAACATTTTCAGGTGACGCATGACATTCAGGGTGCCCCGGACGAGTGCATCCACATCTTCCGCTTTCGTAGTGCCGGCATACCCCGCCTCCACCGCTATGGATGGCTTGCCGCCGATCTGCGCCTGCCGCGTGATGGTCGCGCTGGGGGGCGGATCGGAAGGCCGGTTCCTCTGGATGATAATGCGGTCGAGACCGAAGGCCAGCACCATTCCGCGCGAGGCGGCGTCGAGACGATCGTTGCCAGTGTCCGCCCAGTAGGAATACGGGCGGAGGTTCTCGTCGAGATCTCCTCCATGGTAGTCGATCAGGTAGTCGCACTTTTCGACGATCTGCCTGGTCATGGCCCACGAGGCCCTTTCCGTCTGGGTTCCATCGGCCTTTCCCGGATACAGCCGGTTCATGTTCTTGCCGTCCACGGGATTGAGGTGGGGAACTTTCTGCAGAAAGGATGCGACGTTCAGGAGCGGCACGACGATCAGCGTTCCGGACAGGCCGGAGGGGTCGGCCGACTGGGCCAGCTTCTCCAAGGCGACGATCGACGCGTACTCGGTTCCGTGCGCGCCGGCGACGAGCGCCAACACGGGCCCAGGTTTGGCGCCGTTGATGACAATGACGGGGATGTCGGTGGCCGGATCTACACCGGCCGGCACCCGTATATAGCCGGTGGCTCTCTCGCCCGGATGCGCGGTCGCAGTACCCACGGCTACGTCCGCCGCCCGACCCGCTCCGCAGAAGCCCAACACCAGCACAATACTCTGTAATATTCGAATAACCCGGCGCATGGTAGTCTCCTTTCCGGCCTACAGCTTCACCACGGTGCACTTCTTCAAAAAGTCAGGATCGAATTCCAGCCCCATCCCCGGTCCCGCCGGAACTGGAATCACGCCGTTCTGGATCTCGAAATTGGGCGAGTACCAGGATTCCTTGCGCGCCGGCGCGCGCCACACGTACTCCATGTAGGGACCGATGTTGGGAGTGGTGGCCGCAAACTGCAAAATATTCACCGAGGCCGCGCTGGTCTGCGTGTTGTGCGGGCAGATCCACATGTTCGCCTTGCGCGCCATCCTGGCCACGCGCGCGGCGCGAATGAATCCACCGTTGTAATTCAGGTCGGGCTGCACCACGGCCATGACCTTGTTCTCGATCATCCACTGGAACAGCCACAGGCTGGAATCCTGCTCGCCGAAAGCAATCTTCATTTCTAGCGCGTCGGCAACCTTCTTGGTTTCGCTCAGCTCTTCCCACGGACACGGCTCTTCAAACCACAGGTACTTCATCTCCTGGAGCCGCTTGCCGATCTCAATCGCATTGGCCGCATCGTAAGACCCGTTGGCGTCCGCCATCAGCGTCACTTTGCCGGCGAGCTTTTTCTGGGCCAGCTCGAGCAACTGGTTGGTGCGCCCGGGAGACGCATCGCGGTTGTCGCTCATCCGCCCGCCGATCTTGAACTTCACCGCCTTCGCCCCGGTGTACTCCACGCCCCGGACGTAGACATCGACCTCTTCTTCAGCCGTCGTGTCGCGACCCGAGCCGGACAGGTACACGGGAATCTCCTTGCGGAGCACCCCGCCCATGAGTTCGCCCGCGGGCTTGTGCGCCGCCTTGCCCATCAGGTCGAAGAGGCTCTGCTCGACGTAAGCCACGGGGCACCAGAACGCTTGGCCGGCCATCTTGTAATTGGCGATGTAGACCGCATCCACCAGGTTCTCGAGATCCCTCGCGTCCTTCCCCAGGAACTGGGGAATCACTCGCCGCAGCAGGATGGGGATGTAGTCCACGATGTCTTTGGTCAGGACCACGCCCTCGACGCCATCCGCCGATCGCGTGCGGACGAAGTAACGGTTTCCGGATTGCAGTAATTCGATGGAAGCGATCTTGACGGGAGCGTCAAGAACTTTGTGAAGATTGAAAACCGGCTTCTGGTATTCAGGCCCCGCTGAATCCGTGTCGGCAGCGGCGAGCAAAGCAGCCCCTGCGGAGGCGGTCAGAAAATGTCGTCGGTTCATACCCTAAAGGATATGCGAATCTGGATACCGGGAGCGGCCAATATGCCAACATCCACGGAATTCCAATCGGGGAACCTGACCGTACGCGTCTTCCGGAGCAAACCGGATCTGGGGTCCGCCGCCGCGCGGCAGGCAGGTCCCATTCTGGAGCGGCGCATCCGTGAGGCCGGCCGCGCCCGAATCATCCTCTCCGCCGCCAATTCGCAATTGGAAATGATCGACGCCCTGGCTCGCCTTTCGGGCCTGGACTGGCGCGCCGTCGAGGTCTTCCACGTGGATGAGTATGTGGGGCTGCCGGCTTCGCACGCGGCCAGCTTCCGCCTTTGGGTCAAGACCCAGTTCGCCGATCGCGTGAACCCCGGCACAGTCCACTACCTGGCCGGAGATGCCTCCGATTTGGACGCGGAGTGCCGGCGCTACGCGGCCCTGCTTCGAGCCATGCCGATCGACATCGCTTTTCTGGGATTCGGAGAGAACGGCCACATCGGGTTCAACGATCCGCATGAGGCGAACTTTGCCGACCCTTATGCGGTCCGGCGGGTGACTCTCGACGAGAGGTGCCGCCGGCAGCAGGTAGGCGAGGGTCATTTCCCGGATCTGGCTTCCGTGCCCCGAGAGGCCATGACCCTGACTTGCCCCACGCTGGTTTCAGCCCGCCACATCATCTGCTGCGTACCCGACCGAAGGAAAGCCGAAGCCGTGAAAAACGCGCTGGAAGGCCCCGTCACTCCGGCCTGTCCGGGATCTATCGTGCGGACGCACGCGCAGGCGTGCCTGTATCTCGACCAGGATTCGGCCTCGCTGCTTGGCGCGCGTTAAAACAGCCCTTTCGACAAGCATTTCCGCGGGCTCTCTGACTGGAGCGTAGTTGCCCGGATGGGACATCCGGCTCGGAGTACGGGTCGGACACCGCCTCACGGCCCCGAACGGGGCAAGCGATTTCCGGCGTGCGCGGACCGGGACTCACTCCGTGGCAAGAGGAACAATCCAATGCTCGCCATCGATTCGAACGCGGACTGCGTCGCGGTGAGTTGCCGGCCCGCCATGTCGAGGTGGCGTGGTCGTTCACGACAAAAAGGGCTGCTTTACCGCAGGCTTCACAAGGGACGATTTCATCTATACTGGCTGTTGGGAAGGCAGCACGAGAACCTTGTCTTCAGCCCTCAACTGGTTAGGAAAGGCTGTTTTCGCAACGTCCTGGATTGGGGGATCTGTCGTCCTGGCGGCGCAGGTAACTGGTGGGATACCGGTGCCGGCACAGGAGCCCGTCATCCGTGTAACGGTGAATCTGGTCCAGGTGGAAGCAGTCGTGACCGGTCCGGATGGTCATCCTGTCAGGGATCTCGAGCCGGCCGACTTTGAGGTCCGCGAAAATGGAGTGTGGCAGAGAATCACGCACTTCTCCTGGATTCAGGTCTCCCCGCAACAGCCCGGCCAAACCAAACCAGCGGCGCGGGGGCACGTGATGGCGCGGGTTCCGCCTAACCTTCTGAGCCGGCAAGATGTGCACAGGACGATTGTTCTGATGCTCGACGATGCCGGCACGAGTTGGGAAGATCTCGTGCCGGTGATATCTGCGGGCAAGAGATTCGTACAAGAGCAGATCGAGCCCGGCGACCTGGTTGCGGTGACGGCGAGCCGCGGTGGGATGGGCTTTTACCAGCAGCTCAGCGGCGACAAACGCCAGCTTCTGGCCGCGATCGAAAGGATCGGCGCGCGGCCGTGCTGGGCGCTTTGGAATCTGGAGGTGCCGAGAGGCCCTACGACAGATTCGAGCGAGCCCAACCCGCCTCTGTTCACCTTGAAGCGGGGCGAGCCGCCGTTGGGCTGCCACGGCCCGCCTGCCAATCCAATCGGCTATCTGGCTTGGGCTATCCAAGGGCTTCGGCAGATGCCGGGCCGCAAGGCGATATTCCTCTTTACGAGCAACCCGTCGTTCCCTGCGCCGCCCAGCCTGATCGAATTGGCGAATCGCGCCGGCGTAACAATCCATGTGATCGACCCCGGCGGGGCGGCCACGAGCATAGCTCCTTCCCGCTCGCCTTCCCGGCGATTGGCGCTCGAAACCGGTGGTCTGTGGGTCAAGAACGCGCCATGTTGTTTCAACGCCACCATGGGTGGACTGATCGAGGAGATGAGGGGCTATTATCTGCTCGGCTTCCGACCCCAGCGCAACCGCGTCGAGGTTATCGCGGGCAAGCCGATACCGCCTGTTATCACGGTCAAGGTACTGCGGCCGGGCTTGATGGTTCGCTACAAGAGAGAATTCACAGAACCTCCCAGCGCGACTACGAGGCTGGCCCCGCGTACCAGGGAAGACCTCCTTCAGGACGCTCTGTGGTCGCCATTCAGCGCAGGCGCAATTCAGGTTCAACTCACATCTCTCTATTCGGCATCGCCGCCGGACGGTCGATCGAAGAGGCGCAATCCCCTACTGCGCACTATCTTTGCCATTGACGGCAGCCGTTTTGAGTTCTCAGACACCCCCGAAGGGAAGAAGGAATTGACCCTCGATGTTGCGGTGGCGGTATTCACCCCCGAAGGCCAGCCCGCAGGCTACCGGGACCAAAGGTTGGCCATTGTGGCCGCGCCCGCCCGCGCCAGGGAAATCTCCAACGACGGCGTCACCTGCACGTTGGAGATCCCGCTCACAGAACCCGGACCGTATCAAGTCAGGGCGGCGGTAGTCCTGCCGGAAACGCAGCCCGGAGGCGACCAAAGACCGGTGGTGGCCGGCTCAGCATATGAATTTATCGAGATACCGGATTTCAACAAGGCCCGCATCACTCTCTCGAGCATCGTTCTGTCGCAATCCGCCGACGAATTCACACGCAGCCGCCCGGCGTGGCGCCAGTTCGCCGCCGGAACGCAGGTCGACTACTCGTGTGAAGTTTTCGGAGTGACAGCAGATCCCGCCACGAAAAGCCGTGACGTCCAACTGGAAGTCAAGCTATTTCGGCAAGACAGGCTCATCCTGGCCACGCCACCGCTAGCAGTTTCTATCGATCCTAATTCGCCGAAGCCCGTCCTCGCTGGCAGTATCTCGATTCCCAAAGACCTCGAACCGGGAGAGTATTCGATGGAACTGTTGACATCGGACCGGCTGGCCGCTCCAAAAGATCAAGTGGCCTCACAATGGGCCGAGATGACCGTAACTCGGAGTCAGTAATTAGCTCTTCTCACGCCCAAGAATCTCGGGCGGAGTCGGATTTGGCGATTCTGTCCTAACACCTATGCCTTATCGCCGCCGCTCCGCCACAATGGTGATTTGCATGTCGCGCGCCTGGCGTACCACTTGCTGGACGACGGTGTCCCGGAACCGCTTCCACCAGGGCCGGGGTTGGGAGCGTCCCATGAAGATTTGGGTGATGCGCTGGGCGCGGGCGAACTCGGTGATGGCGCGCGGCACGTCGGCGGCTTCCACAATGTGCGTCTGAATCCGCAGGTTGCGGGCGAAGTTCATGTGGCGCTCCACGGCCTCCCGGTTCTGGGATGGGGCGCTGTCGCCGGAATCGGGCGGCGCCACGTGAATCGCCAGGCAGTCGCCCTGTAAGTAATCGGCCACGCGCTTTCCTCTTCGAATCAGGATGGCGGATGCCGGCCGCCCCGTGAGACAGACGAGCAGGCGCTCGTGGCGCGCCGGGGCGCCCCCCGAATCCGGCGCGGGGGGCGTGTGCAACTTGTCTTCCACCTCGTGGGCCGTGTGCCGCATGGCCATCTCCCGCAACGCCGTGAGGTTGGTCTCCGTGAAAAAGTTCTCCATGGCCCGCTGCGCCTTGTCCTGCGCATATACTACGCCCCGTTCCAGCCGGTTTCGCAACGCTTGCGGCGTCAGGTCGACCAGCACCACCTCATCGGCCTCGTCCACCACCCAATCCGGGATGGTCTCCCTGACGCGTATTCCGGTGACGTGCCACACCTCGTCGTTGAGGCTCTCCAGATGCTGCACGTTCATGGTGGTGAGGACGTCGATGCCGGCTTCGAGCAGCGCGTGGACATCCTGCCAGCGCTTGAGCCGCTCCGATCCGGGCACGTTGGTGTGCGCGAATTCGTCGACGATGGCCACCGCCGGCCTGCGCCGCAAGATGGCGTCGGTATCCATCTCTTCGAAGCGCGAGCCGGCGTAAGGGATGACGCGCCGCGGGACCGATTCGAGACCTTCGGTCTTGGCGATGGTTTCCTGGCGGCCGTGCGGCTCGAAATACCCGATGACAATGTCCACGCCCTTGTGCCGCAGTTCCTGGGCCTCTTCGAGCATGCGGTACGTCTTACCCACCCCGGCGGCGTATCCCACGTAGACCTTGAGCCGGCCTTTGCCCGCGTGTGCCATTCCCCTTTAGGATAAACCGCCCGGCCTGCTATTTCTTCTGCCCGAAGAACGCGATCATACCCAGCAAGACCGTCGGCTGGCTCCTGGAAGTCCCGTTGCCCTTTTGGAAGAACGCCTGGTTCGACCAGTCGTCGCGGAACTCGAGCCGGCTCAGCAGCCAGTCCGTCATCTGGTATGCACCGGTTAACGTAAACTCCTTGAGGGACTGCGCCGTGCCGGTGAAGAGGCCGTCCATATCGTCGAACCACTCGAGGCGTGGAGCGATGGCATACTTTTTGCCAACCGCAAAACGCGCCGCGGCGGCGATGCCGGCCCACTGTCTCGCGCCCGCGCCGATGTTCTTGTCGCGCCCGTAGTCGAAGTTGACGTAATAACCGATCTTGTCGGTGGGCTTGACCAGCACCGTCGCGTCGTAGAGATTGCGTATGCCCTGATTGGTGTGGTCCTTCTCGGGGCCCACGTAGTAGACGTTAGTCCAGGTGACCTTCTTCCAAGCATAGGCGCCGTTAAGCCCAACCGTTTTGCCGCTGTTGTTGTCTTTGACGTTGTTCCAGCCCTGCACCACCTGAACGCCGCCCGTGAAATGAGCGCCAACTGGAAACGATGCGCGGATGCCGAAGTGGTAATAGGGAATCGCCCAGGCGAAGAGCAGCGACCTCGAGTAATTCCAGTTCTGGTTCGTGGGGACCACTTCGGCGCCGGCGGACGACCAGAACTCGCCGGCGTCCACTTCGACACCATGCCAGGACTTCGGCTTCAAACTGACATAAGCCTGCTGGATGTACTTCAGTTCGTCCGGGGCCTTGTCGGTGGAGTGGATGATATCGAAGGCTTGGCCGAACCCGGCGTCCAGATGAAATCCGACGGGAGCGGGGCCGTGGTCGATGGTAATCATGCCCATGCTGAGGTGCGCGGTATCGGCGCGCACATCGAAGTTCCGGAGGCCGTTGAATCCGGATACGGGGTTGTTGAAGTTCCCGTCCACGTAACCGTCAGCCAGCAAGCTGAAGTCAGTGCCCCAGCGCGTCCAGTTTGACGGAGGAGGAGTGGCTGGCGGCTGAGCTGCCAGGGATCCAGCTAAGAGAAGCGCTGCACCAATCCTCCGCATGTCATCGCGCTGGCGCGGTCTGGTCCAGCGCGCGGTTGATTTCGAGAACGTTCACACGGGGCTCACCCAGGAAGCCGAGGTCGCGCTCTTTGGTGTGGCTCGCAATGAGATCCCGGACCTGTTCCACCGGAATGCCGCGCGCCCTTGCGATGCGCGGCGCCTGAGCTTCGACCGAGGCGGGGCTGATGTCCGGATCGAGGCCGCTGCCGGATGATGTCACCAGGTCAGCCGGAATCGGCCCCGTGTAGTCCGGGTTGTTCTTGCGGAAGGAAGCCACGGAATCCTTCACCCGGTCCGCCAGCTTCTGGTTTGTTGGGCCAAGATTAGACGCACCGGAAGCGGTCGGATCGTACCCGTCGTTGCCGGCCGCGGAGGGCCGAGGCTGGAAGTACTCGGGCCTCTTGAAGTTCTGCCCGATCAGTTCGGAGCCGATAGCATGGCCATTGGCCACGATCAGGCTGCCGTTCGCCCTGGCAGGGAAAAGGACCTGGCACAGTCCGGTCACCACGCCGGGGTAGAGCAAGCCCGTCAGGACCGTCAGCACCAGCATCATTTTGAAACCAGTTCCGAGTTGCTGCCACATATTCTCCTCCTTACGCCAGCCTCAGCCAGCCCAGTACCCTGTCGATAAACCAGATGCAGGGGAAAGGCGCAATGAAACCGCCCACCCCATAGATCCAGAGGTTCCGGCGCAGCATCTCAGCCGCGCTTTGCGGCTTGTATTTCACGCCTCGCAACGCCAGCGGCACAAGGGCAACGATGATCAACGCATTGAAGATTACCGCGGCGAGCACCGCGCTTTGGGGGGTGTGCAGGTCCATGATGTTGAGCTTGGCTAGCGGTGGGTAGGTTACCATGAACATCGCCGGGATGATGGCGAAGTACTTGGAGACGTCGTTCATGATAGAGAACGTCGTCAGCGCGCCGCGCGTAATCAGCAATTGCTTCCCAATGGCGACGACCTCGATCAGCTTGGTCGGGTTGCTGTCGAGATCCACCATGTTCCCGGCTTCCTTGGCGGCCATCGTGCCGGTGTTCATGGCCAAGCCCACGTCGGCCTGGGCGAGCGCGGGGGCGTCGTTGGTGCCGTCACCGGTCATGGCCACCATGCGGCCGCCCGCCTGTTCCTTGCGGATGTACTCCAGTTTGTCCGTAGGCGTCGCCTGGGCGAGAAAGTCGTCCACGCCCGCTTCGGCGGCGATCGCTGCCGCGGTCAACGGGTTGTCGCCGGTAACCATCACCGAGCGAATCCCCATGGCGCGCAACTGCGCGATGCGCTCCCTCATCCCGCCCTTGACGATGTCCTTGAGGTGGACGATGCCGAGCAGCTTTGGACCATCGGCCACCGCCAGCGGGGTGCCGCCGGTCCTCGAGATCCGATCGGCGGCGTCGGTGAAGCCCAGCGGGACGGCGCCGCCTTCTTGCTCCACGAACTTCAGGACAGCGTCAGTCGCGCCCTTTCGAAGGCTCCTGCCATCGATATCCACACCGCTCATCCGGGTGTAGGCGGAGAACGGGATGAAGTGCGCCTCGTGCTCCGCCACCTCGCGGCCACGCAACTCATATTTGTTCTTTGCGAGAACTACAATCGACCGGCCCTCGGGCGTCTCGTCCGCGAGACTGGAAAGCTGAGCGGCCTCGGCAAGTTCCTTCTCAGTCGCGCCGTTGACGGGCAAGAAGGCCACGGCCTGCCGGTTGCCGAGGGTGATTGTGCCGGTCTTGTCCAGCAGGAGCGTGTTGACGTCACCGGCGGCCTCCACGGCCTTTCCGCTCATCGCCAGCACGTTGTGCTGCATCACGCGGTCCATGCCCGCGATTCCGATGGCCGAGAGCAGTCCGCCGATGGTGGTCGGGATCAGGCATACCAGCAAGGCCACGTAGACCGCGATGCTGGGCACGCTCCCCGTACCAGCGGAGTTCACGCTGTAGATGGCGTAGGGTATCAGGGTGGCCACGGCGAACAGGAAGATAAGCGTGAGGCCCGCGATCAGGATGTTCAGGGCGATCTCGTTCGGCGTCTTCTGCCGCTGGGCGCCTTCCACCAGCGCGATCATGCGATCGAGGAAGGTTTCACCGGGGTTCGAGGTGATCTTGATCCGGACTTGATCCGAGAGGACCTTGGTGCCCCCGGTGACGGCGCTGCGGTCGCCGCCCGATTCGCGAATCACGGGGGCGCTCTCACCGGTGATTACGGACTCATCGACCATGGCGATGCCTTCGATGACGTCACCATCTCCCGGGATCAGTTCGCCCTCGCTGCAGATCACGACATCTCCGGAGCGCAGCTTTGAAGACAGGACCTGCTCGGTGCTCCCGTTTTCCCGGACGCGGTTCGCCAGCGCATCGGTCTGCGTCTTGCGCAGCGAGTCCGCTTGGGCCTTGCCCCGGGCTTCCGCCATGGCCTCGGCGAAGGTGGCGAACAGGACCGTGAACCACAGCCACAGATCGATCTGCAGCTCGAATGCCAGGTTATGCGCTCCGATAAGAGCATCGCGAACCAGGAACACGGTGGTCAGCGCGGCGCCCACCTCTACTACGAAAATCACAGGGTTCTTCATCAGCGTAATGGGATTCACCTTGGCCAACGAACCCTTCGCAGCACGCCAGAGAATCTCGGGGTCGAAGAGGGGGCGGGACCGCGCCAACTTCTTCGGAATGAGCGTCGTCGAATCTTCCACCGCACGAGGAGGAGTCAAAGTCCTTGCCATTGGTTAGCTCCCAAGAGGAAACATCACAAAGGAGAAAAGTTTTCCCCCGTGCATGAAGAAATGCTCCACTATCGGGCCGAGCGCCAGCGCCGGGAAGAAGGTCAGAGCGCCAACGACCAGCACGGTGGCCGCCAGCAGGCCTATAAAGAGGGGACCGTGTGTGGGAAACGTGCCGCTGGAGGATGGCACCTTCTTCTGCGCCGCCAGACTGCCCGCGACGGCCAGAAGAGGAATGATGAACATGAAGCGTCCAAACTGCATGGCCAGCCCGGTGGTGACGTTGAACCAGGGGCTATTGGCGTTGATGCCGGCGAAAGCGCTACCGTTGTTCTCCGCCGTGCTCGAGTAGGCGTACAGCATCTCGCTGAACCCGTGCGGCCCCGAGTTGCCCAGGTTTGTGATGGCGGGCCCGGTGGCATTCCAATAGCTGCCCTTGGCGAACGGCATGACGATACTGACCGCTGTGAACACGAGGATTATGAACGATGTCGCCAGAATCGGCAGCATCGCCATCTTGACCTCCTTCTGCCGGATCTTCTTTCCGAGATACTCCGGCGTTCTGCCCACCATGAGCCCGGCAATGAAGACCGCGACGATGGCATACAGCAGCATGCCGTACAAACCCGAACCAACGCCTCCGAAGATCACCTCGTCGGTCTGGAGGTTGAACATGGGGACGAGTCCGCCAATCGGAGTGAGACTGTCATGGCCGCTGCTGACGGCGCCGCAGCTCGCATCGGTGGTTACGGTCGCGAATAAGGCCGACGACGCGATACCGAAGCGGGTTTCCTTTCCCTCCATGTTGCCGCCGGCCTGCCCGGCGGTGGAGGCGCTTTCCAGGCCGAGTTTGGTCAGGATGGGGTTTCCGGCCTGCTCGAAGCCATAACAGACGAAGACGCCGATGACAAACATGGCCGCCATGGCGCCGAAGATGGCCCAGCCTTGCCTCGTATCTCCGACCATGCGGCCGAACGTATAGGTAAGCCCCGCCGGGATCGCGAAGATCAGGAGCACCTGGAGGAAGTTGGTGAACGGTGTCGGGTTCTCGTAGGCGTGCGCGGAGTTGGCATTGAAGAACCCGCCGCCGTTGGTCCCCAGCATCTTGATCGCTTCCTGAGAGGCGACGGGACCCTGCGGAATAGTCTGGGTGGCTCCTTCGACGGTCTTGACGGTGGCGTAAGGGCGGAGGTTCTGGATGGCGCCCTGGGAGCAGAGCAGCAGCGCGGCGACCAGAGCAATCGGCAGGAGCACATACAGTGCCGCGCGCGTGAGGTCGACCCAGAAGTTGCCTATCTTGTCGGTCTGATGGCGGGCAAAGCCGCGTATAATGGCCACCGCGGCGGCGATGCCGACTGCCGGGGAGACAAAGTTCTGCACCGTCAGGGCGACCATCTGGACGAAATAGCTCAGCGTCGACTCGCCGCTGTAGGCTTGCCAGTTCGTGTTGGTCACAAAGCTGACGGCGGTGTTGTAGGCCAGGTCGGGCGATACCAGCTTTCCGCCGAAGGCCTGCGGGTTCAACGGCAAAAGGCCTTGCAGTCTCTGGATTACATACACGAACAGGAAGGCGAAGACGCTGAACCACAGGAGTCCCGCGGCGTATTGAGTCCAGCGCTGTTCGGCCTCTTCCCGGATCCCGCATAGTTTGTAGATCAGCGACTCCACGGGTCGGAGGATGGGGTGGAGAAACGTGCGCTCTCCCTGGAACAGCCTGGCCATGAACAGCCCAAGCGGTTTCGTGAGGAGAAGCAGGACGCCGAAGAATACGGCGATTTGGAAAACTCCTATGCTCGTCATGTGGCCCTCAAAACCTCTCCGGACGCAGCAATGCCACCGTCAAATACACCAGCAGGAATAGCGCTGTAATGCCTGAAAGCACATAATCCATAAGCCTCCTCCTTACAGCCGGTCGCAACCTTTCGTGATCGCCCACAGTACCGCGAAGCCGGCCAGGCCGATCAATATATAGAAACCGTCAAGCATGTTGTCCCTTCCTCGGTCACCTATTCGACGTGCAACAGTACCACTTTATGGCCGTCCCGAGCCAGGGTGCGGGCCAGTTTCTCTTCCTCGGTGCGCCACCAATGTTTCCGAGCGCCCAGCAATACGATGGATTCCGGCTTCAGCACGTAAGCAAAGCCTTCGGTGCGGCCTCGCGCCAGCACCACCTGCGGATTGACGGGCAGCGGGCAGCGGCTGGCAAGATCCACGAGTTGCTCCACCAGGTGGGCATGCACCGCGGACGGGCATCCGAACGGCGCGGCATACGGCACGGTATGCACAGCCACCAGCGTCAGCCGGGCATTCAACCCCGCGGTCAAGGCGACCGCGCGTTTGAGCAGCGCATCGGTCACAGACCATTCCGTGTAAGGCACCACGACATCGAGCTCCCCGGCGAAGCCATCCGTCTCGAGAGATCCCGGATCGATTCGAAGCCTGTCCTGAATGTCCATGCTCCAAGAGTACGGAGCGGCACATAAGGAAGTCGTAAAGAAAGGATCAGGATTGAGTTAAGGCGGCGGCGCGGCAAACAGTCTACACTTGAACAGATAGAACCGTGCACAAACGTCTGCCATTATTGTTCCGCCACGTCATGTACAACCTACGTGGCGGGTTTCTCGTCCGTCCGCTGACCATCGCGCTGGCGCTGGGCGTCGCGGGCGCGTTCCTGTCGTGGTTGGAAGAAACCGTCCCCGCCGTCGGCGCCTGGGTGCCCAAAGCGCTCTTCCCCTCGCACGCCGACCCGCAAGTGGCCCAGGTCATTTTGGGAGGCATCGCCGCCTCCATCATGACCGTCGTCTCCATCGTCTTCGCCATCCTTCTGATGACGCTCACGCTGGCCTCCATGCAGTTCTCCCCGCGCATCATCGTCAGCTTTGTGAAGGACCGCGTGACGCAGTGGACGCTCGGCATATTCCTGGGCACCTTCTCCTATTGCATGGCGGCGCTTCCCGCGGCGCGCTCCCAGCCCCACCCGTTTGCGCCAATAACGACCGTCCTGGGCGCGATGCTGCTTGCCATTGTCTCGGTGGCGTGGCTGCTCTTCTTCATTCACCACATCTCGCAGGCCATCAGCGTCAACTACATTGTGGACAGGATCGCCTCGGAGACGGAAGCCATGCTCGATGAGATCATGCCGTGGCCCCGCCGCCCCAGCCGCCTCGCGGACCCCGGCCCCATCCCACCGGGCGTCCAGGAGGTTGCGGTCTTGAGCGATGTCTCCGGCTACATCCGCTTCATCGACACCAGGAGGCTCGTCTTCCTGGCGAAGTCCTGCCGCGTGAAAGTGCGGCTGCTCCGGCGAGTCGGCCAGTTCATTCCGGCGGGCATCCCGCTTCTGATGGTGTCCAAAGGGGATCGGCTGTCTCCCGAGAACCGCGCCGAGTTTCGCGGCGCTTTCGACTTCGGCCCGTCCCGCACCTTGCAGCAGGATGTCGAATTCGGCGTCCTGCAAATCGTCGATATCGCCTTGAAGGCCATCTCGCCGGCGGTCAACGATCCCAGCACCGCCATTAGCTGCGTGGACCAACTGAGCCGCATCCTGATCCGCTTCGCATCCCGGGAGCCGCCCGAGTCTATACTGTACGACCCGCCCGGCGTGGTTCGCGTCGGTCTCTCCTGGATCGACTTCGACCGCCTGGTGGATTCCGCATTCGAGCAGATCCGCATGTACTCGAAGGGCGATGTCGCCGTCAGCCTCCGTATGCTGCGGGCACTGGGCGACATCGCTACAAGCACCCCGGACGCGGCGTATCGCCGCACGCTAGCCGGGCAGGGCCGGCGAATTCTCGCGGGCTGCGCCGAAAAGCTTGGCGAAGGCGAGTTGGCGAGAATCCGCGTCCGCCTAGCCGCGCTCGAGCAGCTCGTGGCTTAGGCAGCCCCCGGTCAACGCCCGGATTTGATATGCTTGCCTCGGGCATGACAGAGGGGGACATCTTCGCGGCCGCCATTCTGCTGCTGGCCGCGCCATACGGATTGGCCGGCCAGTCCGGCGCGCATCCCACCTTTCAATCGGTGTCGATCAAGCGAAATACTTCGAACTGGAGTGAGCGCTTCCAACACCCTATGGGTATGGGTGCGAACGCGTCCTTGATGCTGCTCATCCAATTTGTATACGCGGCCCACGACAACCCCATGAGCGGCCACTCACTCAACCTGCCGTCTTCTCAGGTGGTAGGAGGTCCGGCCTGGATCAATTCCGAGGGCTACGATATCGAGGTCAAACCTGGGGCCGGCACCGATCCGAAGCAATGGTGGCTGATGTGGCAAACGCTCCTGACCGACTGGTTCAAACTGAAGCTTCATCGGGAGACCAGAGAGCTCCCTGTTTATGTTTTGACTGCCGCGAAGAACGGCTTCAAATTGCCGGCGGCGAAACAGGCGGACTGCGTTTCTTTTCCGCCCGGCACGCCGCCGCGACACATCCCGGGGAAGGTCGACTGTGGCTATGTCTCGGGGCCCTTCTCCGGGAACGAGGCAGGGCTGCTGCACATAAAAGGGAGCAAGGTCCACATAGCGGACCTGATAAGGGAGCTTACATCGGTATTGGACCGGCCGGTCAGGGATAAGACCGAATTCACCGGCGAATTCGATCTCGATCTGAGTTTCACTCGGGACGACGCCCTGAGGGGATTGCCGGGCTTCGGAGGACCGGGCGATCCCAACCTCCCGAACATCTTCGCCGCACTAGAGGAACAGCTCGGACTGAAGCTGATGCCGGCAAAGGGCCCGGTGGAAGTTCTCGTCATCGATCATGCTGAGAGACCGATCACGAATTAGGGCGGCCGGCTGAGATCCTGTCGATCTGCGGGGCGAACGGCGGCGGTCAGGCGTATTCCCACTTGCGCGCGAAGCGCCGCGCGATCAGGAATAGCACCATCCCCGAGCCAATCAGCACGGCCACTTGCGGCGCCAGGTGCGAAACGGGCTCATCACGCCAAAACACCTTGGTGTAGCCGTCGATGGCCCAGGCGTTGAAGGTGAACAGTCCGGCCGTCTTCATGGCTTCGGGCATGAGGAAGCGCGGGAACATGCTGCCGCCGATGGCCGACATGGTGAGGATCAGCAGCGTGGAGATGGCGGCCTGCTGTCCGCGGGTCCGCGAAACGGTGGCCAGCAACATGCCGAACGACGCCACGGCGAAAGAGGTGGCGGCGGTCATCGCCAGGAAGCCGGGCAGGTGCGTGAACAGCTCCAGGTGGAAGACGGCCGCGCCCCACAGGAACATGAGCGTGAGTTGCAGGAAGGCCAGCAGCGTGCAGTAGGTCATCTTGCCGGCCAGCAGCGTGGTCATGCCAACGCGGGCGCTCAGGATGCGGTCGAGCGCGCCGCACTCGGCTTCATTCAGCAGGCTGCCGGCGGAGGCGCTGGCGGTGAATAGCAGGAACATGACACCGATCCCGGCCGCGGAGAACGCGACCATGGGGCTGCGCTTATTCTCGCCAACCACGTCGCGCATGTCCACGGCCACCATCCCACCGGCGTTGTTGCTGCCGTCCGCGGCCGGGGCACTGCCCTCCTGGTCGCGCCGCTCCATCTGGTCGCGGAACTTCGACAGGTTGGATTCCATATCCTGCCGCTGCCGCGGTGTCAGGCCGCCGCTCGCCTGGTCGAAGTACTTCATGCCCTCGCCCGCCATGGTGTCGGGCAAAGAGGTCATCACCACCTTTTGCAGCAATCCGGCCACCACCTGCGCGGCCACCGGGTCGGAGCTGTCGTGCAGAATCCGGATCGGCTTGCGGCCCGTCCCCGGTCCGAAGGCCACGGGATTCGCGCCAAATCCCTTGGGAATGATCAGCGCGGCTGGAGCCACGCCCTGCTTTACCGCGGCCTCGGCGCTGGCCGCCGTGTAATCGGGCGGAACGGGCTGCCCCTTCTTTGTTGCGGGGCGCGTGGCGGCGGCGAGCGACGGCTCGCGGCGCAAACCGCGAACCAGCCGCCCGGAAACCGCGCTGCCATCTTCATCCACCACCAGCACGCTCACGCGCGCCGTGCTGCTGCTGCCCATGCCGCCCATGACCACGGCGAAGATGCTGAAGAACGCGATCGGCAAGATGAACGCGAGAAGGAACGCCCCGCGGTCGCGGCGGAGGGCTTTGAACCCGGTACGGACGATGACGGCGATCATTGGCGCAAACCCCTTCCCGTGAGTTGCAGAAAGACAGATTCGAGGTTGGGCCGGCGCAGGGTCACATCGATCACCTCGAGACCGTCGCGGGCGGCCGCGTCCAGCAGCCCCGCGATTTCGACCGGCTGTTCCACCGAGAAATGCCCCACACCCTCCTCCACCGTGCCACCGCGCGAGGCGGCCCATTCCGCCCCGTTCTGGACCGTGGAGGCGAAACGCATCAGGACGTCGCTGCGGCCGCCAAACGCCCGCGCCACCAGCTCTTCCTTGCTGCCCAGCGCAATCACCCGGCCATGATCCACGATGGCGATGCGGTCGCAGAGACGCTCGGCTTCTTCCATGTAATGCGTGGTGTAGATGACCGTCGTGCCCTCGTTGCGCAGCGCCTCGACCATCTCGAAGATGCGATTGCGCGCTTGCGGATCGACGCCCACGGTGGGCTCGTCCAGCAGCACCAGGCGCGGGCGATGGATCAGCCCCGCGGCCATGTTCAGGCGCCGCCGCATGCCGCCGGACAAACTCTTCACCGTAGTATCGGCGCGGTCAGTGAGCGCGGCCCACTCCAGGCACCATTGGATGGCGCCGCGCAGCGCTTTGCCGCGCAGCCCCTGGTATTGGCCGAAGGCTTCCAGGTTCTCGCGGCCGGTGAGCAGCGGGTACAGCGCCAGCTCCTGGGGCGCCCAGCCCAGCTCCGCGCGGGCTGCCGCCGAGTTGGCCGGCTGGCCGAACACCTGTATGCTGCCCGAATCCAGCCGGATGCGGCCGGCGATGCTGCGTATGAGCGTGGATTTGCCCGCCCCATTGGGCCCGAGCAGGCCCAGGCACATCCGGTCCTGGACATCGAGCGAAATCCCGGCCACCGCGGTCAGTTCCCCAAACCGCTTCACCACCGAGTCGATTCGCAAGGGGATCGGAGCCATCAAATTCAGGATACCCTTCTCAGATCGTACGCCAAAGCGCTGCGTAAAGTTCCATGTGTAGCGGGCATGCCCGGCCCAGGGCAGGTCGGGGACCTGCCCCACGATTGGCACTGCTATCATCGGAATCGGAGGTCTTAATGTCGGACGAACTCAATCGCCGCGATTTCCTGAAGGCCGCGGCCATGGCCGCGGGACCGGCGGTCATTGCCGCGCGGGGCGCCAACGAAAAAGTCAATATCGGCTGGATCGGCGTCGGCACCCGCGGTTACGCCAGCCTCGACTGGATGCATTCCGCAGCGCCCAACGATGTGAAGATTACGGCCATCTGCGACACCTATCAGGGGTACATCGCGCGCGCCAAGGACCGCATGCAAACTATCTGGGGGAACGCGCCCGCCACCTACCTGGACTATCGCGACCTGCTGGCCGACAAGTCCGTCGACGCCGTCTTCATCATGACCCCCGAGCACCTGCACCACGATATGACCATTGCGGCGCTCAAGGCCGGCAAGCACGTCTACATCGAGAAGCCCCTGGCCCACACCATCGAGGAAGGTTTCGATATCGTGCGCGCGTGGCAGCAGTCCGGCAAGATCGTGCAGGTGGGCACGCAGAACCGCAGTTCGTCGCTCTACAAGAAGGCCAAGGATCTCATCCAGCAAGGTTACATTGGCGACGTGCACTACGCGCGCGCTTTCTGGTACCGCAATTCGCTGCCCAACGATCCCGCGTGGCGCTACGTCATTCCGCCCGAGGCCACCCCTCAAAACACCGACTGGAACCGCTTCCTGGGCACGGCTACCAAGCGGCCGTGGGACTCGCAACGCTACTTCCAGTGGCGGCTCTACTGGGATTATTCGGGCGGCATCTCCACCGACCTGCTGGTGCACCAGACCGACATCGTCAATTTCATGCTCGACAAGACCGTGCCCCGCTCCTCGATGGCGTCCGGCGGCATCTACCGCTGGACCGATAAGGACGACGACCGCGAAGTGCCCGACACCCTCAGCGCCATCTACGAGTACGCCGATAACTTCCACATCAACTACTCCTGTTACTTCGGCAACGAGCGCTATGGTTACGGCGAGCAAGTGTGCGGCAACGAAGGAACCATCGAGGTGATGAACCGCCAGGACCTGTATTTCACGCCCGAGGCCTTCAAGGGCAAGGCGCCCGCCAGTGTCAAGGCGCGCCAGCCCATCCACCTCAACGCCAAGAACGATTTCAACGAAGCCGACGGCGCCATCAACCACTTCCGCAATTTCATCCAGTCGGTGCTGGGCAACGAAAAGCCCATCGCGCCTCCTCCCGTGGGACAGCAGGCGGCCATTTCCGGCCACATGGCCACGCTCTCGTTCAAGAACCAGAAGAAGATTTTCTGGGACGAAGCCGCCAATACGTACCACTTCGCGTAGCGCGAGTGGGGGCCGGTCAGCCTCGCTTCAAGATCAGAACCCGGCCGCCGGCGTCCCGCGGCGCCAGCGCCTTCACGCCGGAATCGAAGGTCACCAGCACGCCGCCGTGCTCTGTGGCTTGCCAGAGGAGGACGGCATCCGTCCACTGCCGATGCCCTTGCAGGCGCGCCGCCACGGCCTTCAAGCCAATCGTCATGCCGCGATCCAATGGCCAGAATTCGTGCCCCTCGTGCCGCGTTGCCTCGTCTACGGCTTCGAGCGCCGCCGCCGCGCTCACCGCGCCTTGTGTGATGGCCGGATTCGTCAGCAAGCGCAAGACGCCAAGCTGCGTCAGCGGACTCGTCGCCCACGCCTCGTGGCCGGATTTCGCAAACCAAGCGTGCGTGGCATCGTGGCTCTCGTGGCGCGGCCACACCAGTGCAAGCAGAACGTTCACATCCAGCAAGTGCCGGTTCATTCCTCGTCCAGTAGTTCCCGCACGCGTTCGGTGGTAATCGCCGGAAAATCGTCCGGCGCATCGAACACCGGAAGGCCATTGAGCTTCCTGATCCCGAGTTGATAGCACACCCCGCGGCGGATCAGTTCCGACGCAGCCCTGCCCATGGAGAGCCGGCTCGTTCGGGCATGTGCCCGGACTGCTCTTATCGCATCATCTTCCAGGGATAGTGTGGTCCGCACGTTACGATGATGTCATGAGCAGACGATTGATGTCAAGAGATAGCAAATGATGCTGCCGGACGGCCTACAACTCCACCTCCATGGACCCTTCCGCCCTCGCCGCCATCCGCAGCTTCCTGTCCAGACAAATGAAGTGACGCCGCGAGGGACGCCGGGTGCACCACACCAATGCCGCGGCCAGTTGCAAGGCGTCCTCCGTCCAGTCGGGCGTCCTGGCTGGCATAGTGCTCGCTACTCTCGCGGCGGGTCTGGGATGGCTCGTGGGACCGCTTGTTTCGCTGCTGCTGGTCCTCTACCTGGCCGACGCTATGAGGTACTCCGTGTGGCTGAAGAGACTTCTGATCGTGGACATGATCCTTCTGGCTTCCTTGCTTTGCGGTAAACCCTCAATTCGTGACGGTACCAGAGGCGCGAAATCGCTTCGGCATGAGCGAGGGCCAAGCCGAATTCGCAGGCCCATTCATCGACGCGGCGGATCGGCAAGTAGTGAATCCACTGTCGGGCCAGCAGGAGATCGTGCAGCCGGTTCATCCAGGCGTGGAATGCCGGATGATTCGCCATGTCCTTGTAAAGCAGCACTCCACCGGGCTTCACGCTTTTCGTGGCTTTTTCGAAGACGCTCTTCTGATTTGCGGGCGGGACATGGTGCAAAACGTCCACCAGGCTGACCACGTCGAAGAGCCCGGCTGGCCAGGGCTCGGCGAAGTCGAGCCGAACGAAACGCAGCTCGGCCCGCAGACCCGACTGCGTGACCTGCTCCGCCATTCGCGCCGCCGCCTCGATGGCCGGCCGTGACGAATCGAAACCCACTCCGGCTACGTCCGGCACCGTGCCGGCCAGCAGGGCCAGGAACAGACCCGCTCCACACCCGGCATCGAGCACAGAAGCCCCGGACGCTACATGCGGAATGAGACGTTCGAAGGGGCAGATGCGGATGCGATCCTGCATCATCTTACGCATCAGATAAGGCCCTCCGACATAGAGTTGTCGCGCGAGAAGAGCCAATTCATCCACGCCCATTCCGGATCGCCCGCATGCCGGGGCACGGCCGCCACATATCATCGCCCAAGCCCCGAATCCACGATTCATAGTAGCTAACCAAGGGGGCGAAGAAGAAACCATGAGATTCCGGCAAGACGGAGTCCGCGCAACCCACAGCCAGTTGCCGATGTGCTTCGTGGGCAGGTTCTTAGGAACTCTTCAGCGGCCCGATAGCTTACTGCAACGCCCCCAGAATCGCCCGCATCCCCCAGATGCTCCACTCGCTCATCCAGCGGCCGAAGTCGGAGACCGAAACCGCCACGATCAGCAGCATGAAGCCGAATCGCGAGATCTCCATGTAGACTGCCATGGGAATGCGCGCCGCCAGCAGCAGCTTGGAGCCATCCAGCGGCGGCACCGGCAGCAGGTTGAAGATCGCCAGGTACAGGCTCAGCCACACCCCGCGCACGGCGAATTGCGCCAACGCCGGCAGCGCGCGAGCGGTGGCCACCGCCACCACCCCCAGCAACACCGCGAATACCACGTTGCTGAGCGGTCCGGCCAGCGCCACCAGGGCCAGGCCGTTCAACCCGAATTTGAGCTTGGAGGGGTCGGTGCGCACCGGCTTTCCCCATCCCAGGAAGCCGCCGCCCAGCAGCGAAGTCACGAACGGCAGGATGGCGGTGCCCAGCCAGTCCACGTGCGCCAGCGGATACAGCGTTACGCGGCCGTCGCGTCGCGGGGTATCGTCGCCCAGCAGAGTGGCCACCCAGGCGTGCGCAAATTCGTGCGGCGCCGTGAGAATCCACAACAGCAGCACGTTTTCAATTGCGTTCTGAAGCTGGAAATGCATGCTTAGGTCCGCCGCGTGATGGCCGCCCAGAGGCCGAGCAGCGCCACCACCGCCAGCACCGCAACTGCGAGCATCCACCGGATAATCCCCATTTTACGTGGTATCATTGAGTTTCGGCCATCACTTCTTTCCCGAGGTCAAATCCATTTGGCTTTAATTGAAGGCTGCAGGCACGCACTGGAGATTTCCATCCCGGTCCACGAGGTGGAGAGCGAGACTGATCGCGTCGTCGCCGACGTCCTGAAGCGTGCCAAGCTGCCCGGTTTCCGGCCCGGCAAGGTGCCTGTCTCCCTGGTTAGAAAGCAGTTCGCCTCGGATATCCGGAAGCGGGTAACGGATGCCCTGATCCCCAAGTACCTGCAAAAACAGTTCGAGGCGGAAAACCTGAACGTGGTGGGCACGCCCGACATCAAAGATGTCCACTATCACCCCGGCGAGCCGCTGACGTTTAAGGCCGAGTTCGAGGTGGTTTCGCCAATCGAGTTGCAGGAGTACAAAGAGGTCGAAGTTCCCTACCACGATCCCGAAGTCACCGACGAAGACGTGGCCAAGCGGCTGGATGAGATCCGCGAGCAGAAAGCCCAGTACGTGAACATCGACCCCCGGCCCCTGGAAAACGGCGATCACGCGGTGGTGGCGCTGGAAAGCCTGGCGGGGGTGGAAGGCGAGCCGGTCAAGCAGGAAGAGATGGTGCTGGAGATCGGCGGCGCGGACACATTCGAGGCCTTCACCGAAAACCTGCGCGGCGTCACTCCCGGCGAAGAGAAGGAATTCGAGGTCACCTATCCGGCGGAATTCGGCGCCAAACGGCTGGCGGGCCGGACCGTGCGATTCCACGCCACCCTGAAGGGCCTGCGCAAGAAGGAACTGCCGGAGCTGAACGATGAATTCGCGCAGGATCTGGGGGACTACCGCAACGTGGACGAGCTGCGTGAAGCCGTCCGCAAGTCCATGCTTGCGCAGCGCCAGTACGAGGCCCAGCAGGAGGCCACCAACCTGATCGTGGACAAACTCGTGGATGCGCACGATTTTCCCATTCCCGAAGTCTTCGTCGAGCGTCAGATCCGCAACCGTGTCGAGCAGAGCCTCCGCGCCATGGCGGCGGAGGGGGTGGACCCGAAATCCATCAAGCTGGATTGGGAGAAAGTGAAGGAGACGCAGCGCGATAAGGCGGTGCGCGAGGTGAAGGCTTCGCTGCTGCTCTCGAGGATTGCAGAGCGGGAAGCCATCGCCGCCACGCGCGACGAAGTCGATAAGGAGGTCGAGCGGCTGGCCCGGCAGCAGCGCGAGCCGGTGGCAGCCCTCCAGATGAAGTTCGAAAAGGACGGCACGATGGGGCGGATCGCTTCCCATATTCAAACCGAGAAAACGCTCAACTTCTTGTTCGAACACGCCCGGAAAACCGCGTAGCACCGGGGCTGTGGGAGCGTACAGTACCCCGTTAACCCTTCGGGTACATTGCTTACGAACGCTATTCAGGTGATAATAGAGACGAAGTGGATTGAGGTTCCCTACCGCCTGCCGACGGCGGAAGAGGAGAAATCTGCGTGAAGCGTGCCGGATCCGATGATGCTTTACGGTGTTCTTTTTGCCATAAGAGCCAGGACGTAGTCGGGAAACTCATCTCCTCCCCGAGCGATTATCCCCGCGCTTATATCTGCGACGAGTGCATTGCGGTCTGCAACTCGATTTTGGAGGACGACAAGGTCGAGGCTCCCTCGGGGATCGCGAATAAGATACCCAAGCCATTGGAAGTGAAGGAGTTTCTGGATCAGTACGTGATCGGGCAAGAGCCCACCAAGAAGAAACTGGCGGTGGCGGTGTACAACCACTGCAAGCGCGTCCACATGAACCGCGTGCGCAACACCGAGGTCGAGCTGCAGAAGTCCAATATTCTGCTGATCGGCCCCACGGGGACCGGCAAGACGCTGATGGCGCAGACCTTGGCCAAGATCCTCGACGTGCCCTTCGCCATCGTGGACGCTACCACCCTGACCGAAGCCGGTTACGTCGGTGAGGACGTCGAGAACATCATCCTCAAGCTGCTCCAGGCGGCCGATGGGGACGTGCAGAAGTGCCAGCAGGGAATCATTTACATCGATGAAATCGACAAAATCTGCCGCAAGGACGAAAACCCGTCGATTACCCGCGATGTTTCCGGGGAAGGTGTCCAGCAGGCCCTCCTGAAGATCCTCGAGGGCACGATCGCCAACGTTCCGCCGCAAGGCGGACGCAAGCACCCGCACCAGGAATTCACGCCGGTGGACACCACCAACATCCTGTTTATCTGTGGCGGCGCGTTTGTGGGGCTGGAGAAGGTGATCGGGCGCCGCACGGGCAAGAAGTCGATCGGCTTCCTGCAGGAAGAAGAGAAGGGCGCGGTCAGGCTGTCCGGCTCGGGCTCGCGGCGAGACATCGATCTTCTTTCGCAGGTCCAGCCCGTCGATCTGATCAAGTTCGGCTTTATTCCCGAGTTCATCGGCCGTCTTCCGGTAACAGCGGTGCTTCAGGATCTGGACCGCTCGGCCCTGATCCAGATTCTGACCAGGCCCAAGAACGCAATTGTGAAGCAGTATCAGAAGCTCTTTGAGTTTGAGAACGTGCGGCTGCGGTTCAGCGACGACGCCCTGGAGTCGATCGCCGACTTGGCCATGGAGCGCAAGGTGGGGGCGCGCGGGTTGCGCATGATTCTCGAGGACTTGATGCTCGATTTGATGTACTACCTGCCTTCCTACAAGAAGGTCCGCGAGTTCCAGGTCACCAAAGAGATGGTGCTGGCGCAGAAAATCAGTCTTACACTATTAGAAAAGGCCGGTTAGCGAAGGGGCTTCCCGAAACCGCTCGCCTGGGAATCAGGAGCAGGGTCAGTCCCCCTGCGGAAAATAATGCTTACTTCAAAGGAAAAATCCGAAACAAAACGTCTGCCGATGATGCCCATCCGCGACGTGGTCATCTTTCCGTACATGATGACCCCGTTCGTGGTGGGGCGGGAATCCAGTGTGCGGGCGTTGGAAGAGGCCATGGC
>JBEKSR010000024.1:0-43886 GCA_049516835.1 Bryobacteraceae bacterium
GGTCTTCGACTCCAGGCGCCGGAGTTCTTCGCGTTCCACATGACGTACGCCCATCTGCACACCTCCCATGGTCCTTATGACCAAAATAACCGGTGTGCCAAATGTCAAGAAGGTAGGGGCGGGATCACACCGCCGTTTCCCGCCGCCGGTCGATCATACGGATCAGCACGGACGCCGCGGGCAACCTGGTGCAGATTGCGGTGTCGGGGCAGTAGGGGCGCGCGGCTATAGTATGATCGAGGATATGGCTGAGTTGCACATGACCGAAGCCGAGTTGGTCAAGGACATCGCGGCCGTGCTGGCGAAAGTGCGGCAGGGCGCCAAGGTCGTGGTGGAGCACGATCACCGGCCCGTGGCTGTTCTGCGTCCCGCTGCTCCGCCCCGCCGCAAGATCTCAGAAGTGTTGGCGCTCATGCCGAAGGACTCCACAGCGACCATGGACGCCGGCTTCGCGCGCGACGTACAGGCCGCCATCGAAAACCATCGTGAGTCTCTGGAACCGCCAGCGTGGGATTGATCCTCGATTCTTCCGTGGTCATCGCCGCGGAGCGGCTGGGCCAAACTGCTTACGGGATGTTGGAAATGATCGGCCTCCAGACCAACGATCCCGAGATCGCTGTTTCGGTGGTGACCGTGCTGGAACTGGCGCACGGCATTATTCGCGCGAACACACCGCAACGTCGTGCTGGGCGGCAGAAGTTTCTCGATGATATGCTGGCTGGAATGCCGGTTCATCCCGTGACCATACGCGTCGCCCTCCGTGCCGGACAAATCGACGGCCAGATGCAGGCGGCAGGGACGCGCATCGCGCTGGCGGATTTGCTGATCGGGTCAACCGCTCTCGAACTCGGCTTCGCCGTGGCGACGGCCAACGCACGGCACTTTGGTCTGATTCCGAAGCTGGTAATCAAGCGCCTCTGACGGCGCACTTCCAGGATCAGGCCTCCGCGCTCACACCGCCGTTTCCCGCCGCCGGTCGATCATCCCGATCAGCACGTACGCCGCCCCGGCCAGCGCCAGCGCGATCCCCAAAATCACCCACACGTGGCGCGCCAGGAAGGTTTGCGCATCCGCCCCGAGCTCGATGCCCAGGTAGGCTTCGCCGAAATAGCGGATCACCCGCGCCAGCAGGATCACCGCCAGGAACTTGCTAAACGGCGTCTTCAGCGCGGCCGCCGAAACCACGAACACTTTGAGCGGCAGCGGCAGCACCGGCGTCACGGCCGGGATGAATACGGTCAACATGCCGTAGCGATCGAACCACCGCTCGAAGCGCTGCCGTCTGCCTGGCGGCGGCTCGCCCTTGAGGAATAGCCGGCGGCCGTGGCGAACGGCCAGGAACAGGGTGATGCTTCCGCCGGCCGTGCCCAGCACCGCCATGAGCGCGGTGAAATAGGCCCGGTGCGGAGCCTTCACCGCCACCAGAATCAGCAGCGCGTCCATGGTCGCCGGGAGCGGAATGCCCAGTGAATCGATGAACCCGAGCAGGAAGACGCCCCACGGCCCGAAGGTAATCAGCGCCGCTACGATTTTAGAAAGCAAGTTCCCGCCTCAAACCAATTGTGGGGCAGGCTTTTCAGCCTGCGGACCCGCTTTCCAGCGGGTCCAGCCGGCCGGAAGGCCGGCTGCGGGCAGGATTGCCCGCCCCACAAAAGCCTCAGATTATGTCCGCGAACGACTTCCGCAGCTTGTAGAACCACGCGTGGCCGAGCACGAACACCACCACCGCCAGCAACCACAGTTTCCAGAGCGCGCCGAACGCCGGCGCGTGGTTCTCCAGTAGAATCGCGCGGTAGCCGCGCACCAGAACATAAATCGGGTTCTTGGAGAGCAATACCGTGGCGGCCGGCGGCAAAGAGGTTTCAGGATAGCAGATCGGCGTCACGAAAAACCAGATGGTCAGCACGAATCCCATCACCTGGCCCAGGTCGCGCACGAAGACTCCCAAGGCCGCCAGAAACCAGCTCACGCCCGCGGTGAACAACACTTGGGGAATCAACAATGCCGGCAGCCACACCACCGACGGCGGCACTCCCCCGCGAACCGCCAGCAGGAACCCGCAGAACAGCACCACCGCGAACAGCTCGCTCACCAGGCCCGCGGCCACCAGGTTCACGGGCAGCGTTTCCACCGCGAACACCAGCTTCTTGACAAAATTGCGGTGCTCCAGCATCACCCCCGGCGACCGGCCGGCCGCCTCGCTGAATGCCAGCCATGGCAGCATGCCCGCCAGGAAATACAGCGCGAACCCCGAGCGGCTCTGGTCCTGGCCGAAGCGCGACTGCAGCACCACCCCGAAGACGAAGAAGTACGTGAGCATGAGCAGGAGCGGATTGATCAGCGTCCAGAATGCGCCGCCGAACGAGCCGCGGTAGCGCCCCAGGATGTCCCGCCGCACCATGACGCGAATCAGCCCGCGGTTTCGCCAGATGGTCAGCACGGGGTAGGTAAAGGCCCGGCCCACGGCGCGCAACTCCCGTTCGCGCCGCAGCGTGGCGCTGGTGGTCACGCGCACGCGTCCCAGTTTGACGACGCCATCCTTGGCGGAGCACTCCACCAGGAGCAATGGCCAGCCTTGGTCGTAATACCAGCACACGCCTTCGCGCATGGGCGAAAGCACCACCTGGTAGCGGCCGTCCTCGGCCGGCAGTTGGAAATCCAGCCTGACGGCCATCCTTTCACCAGGCTTTACGTCGCCCTCGGGATGCACTCGCGCGCCGTCCACGATGAGCGTGCCGGTTTCCGCGTCGAAGAGGTGATAGCCGATGCCGAACCCCTCGGCCGCGCGCCAGGCCGCCGGCGAGTCGTTTTGAATCTCGAACTGGGCGTGCGCGGTTCGCTTGCCTGCATCCAGCTTGACTTCCGGCGAGAGGTAGGCGGCGCTCATACGTAGAGCCACCCGGGGTACCGTTCCTTCAACGGTCCCGTCTTTCGCCCCACCGCGTAGATTCCGTCTCCGCGCAGGTCCGTTTCCAGCCGGTAGCGTTCCAGCAGGTGCACCACCCAGCCGTACTCCGGACGCGGCATATCCAGGAATTCGCCGGTTTCCAGCAGCGCCACTTCAAACCCCGAATTCTCCAGCAACATGCGAATCTCGCGCGGCGTGTATTCGCGATTGTGCCGCGCTTCCACCTCGCCCGAGTCCGGCGGCCGGACGTAAGCCTGGAAAAAGCCCGGATGATATCCCTGAAGAATCGCCGCGATGCCCCGCAGCCCCGCCACGTTCGGCGTGGTCAGCACCAGGTGGCCGCCGGGCTTCAGAATGCGGTTGACTTCCGACATCAGGTGCATCGGGTCTTCGAACAGGTGCTCAATCAGCTCGCAGCACAGCACCGTCGAAAAATGCCCGTCGGGATACGGAAAGCGGTGCTTCTCGGCGTCGAAATGATCGACGTCGCACTCGAACGGCTCGCCCTCGGCGGATGTCGCCACGCGGTGATCCACGCGGCCCGGCTCGCCGTAGTAGCACCCGCGCACTTCGCCATAGCCCAGCTTGCTGTGCAGCGCCGGCGTGATTTGCAGGTATGCCCCCATTTCGAGGATGCGGTCCGAAGGGCTGCCGGGGGGCGTGATATCGAGGGTTTTGACGAGGCGGGTCTGGTGCGTTTCCAGGTACCCGCGGCCCGGCTTGCTGGCCTCCCATCCTCGCAGGTAATCGGGCAAGTCGGGTCCGAACGCCGGCGGCGGCGCGTCCTCCAGCGGGTTAGCGGCTTCCTCGCGATACTCCCGGCCTTCCACCACCGCCTCCAGAAAGGCGGCGTAGCGCCGAGCCACCGCCGCCCAGTTGCACTCGCGCGCTACGTAGTCCTTCGCCCGGGCTCCCAACGCCTGGGCCACGTCGGGCCGCGACACCAGCAGGTTCAGGTACTCGAAGATCAGGTCCTCCTCGCCCGGCCCCACCGGCACCTTGAGACACACATCGTCGGGGAATTCCTGAAACGAGCCGACCTCCGAAACCAGCACCGCCTTGCCCAGTCCCAGCGACCGCAGCAGCGTGCCCGAACTCTCTCCCACCGTCGGATAGCGGAGGTTGAGCACGATGTCGCACGCCCCCAGATAGCCGACGAACTCCTCAATGGGCACAAAACCCAGCACCCGCACGTTCGCGGAAAGGCCCATCGAGCCGATCATCGGTTCCAGGGGGAACTCGGGATGCGGCTCCCCCACCAGGATCATCCTGGCATTGGGCGCCAGCCGCACCAGCCGCCGGAACGCGCGCAGGGATTCCGCAATCCGCTTGTAGGGCTTCAAGAAACCGAAAACCCCCACCAGGGGGGTGATCTCATCCAGACCCAGTCCGTGCCGGTATCGATTGCGGTCCGCCTCGGGGATCCACGCGCCGTGCGGGATCACCGCCACCGGCCCCGTGAATCCGGCCGCGCGCATCTCCTCCCGCATGTAGCGGCTGTGCACCACCAGGCCGCGGGCGCTTTCCAAGACGCGGCGCGTCATCGCCACGCCTTCGTAATCCGGACCCACTTCCAGCTTGCGCACGCGCGCGGCATACGCGCCCGCCTTCGGGCCGCCGTGGTATTCGCACTCGCGTATGTAGGCGTCCCAATCGCCGCGCTTGATGGTAAGCTCCGCCATCAGGTGGTGCAGGTTGGATTCATGCATCGCCACCACGCCGGGATGCCGCAGCGCCGTCTCGTAGACGAAGTCGTGATAGACGTTGTTTCCCAGGTGGTACAGCGCGATGTCGAACTGCGCCGGATCGAATGCCCGGCTGGCTTCCGAAAAAACCTCCAGCTCCACCAGTGGCTTGAGGGATTGGACGAGGGCCTGGGAATAATCCGCGATCCCGCTGCGCGCCGGCGGCAGCGGGGAAAAGAAAGCCACGCGCATTTCAGCGCACCAGCTCCAACGAGAAAGTCCCCACGCTCAAGGGGACCCGGATGAGGAGCGGCGTGCGCGCCGCGTCGCGCGCGAAGAACATCTCGAAACTGAAATCGGATTTCGGCCCCTTCACGTTGACCACCAGGTGGTCCGTTACCGAAGGTTTGTCGCTCACCGCGATGGTCTGCGCGCCGGTGTAATCCATGCGCACCGAGTAGGCCGACCCGAAGAACACCTGCTGCGCCGGCGGCACCCGGCCCTGCCCCAGCTCGCGCCGCGCGAAGTACAGGAAGGCCATCGCGTCGCGGGCGCACGAAGGCGTGCGGAACGTGCTCGTGCCGCCGCCGGCCGGAAACACCGTGGTGCGGGTGGCCTCGCCCTTCTTCTGGTCGAACGCGGTCTTCTCGCGCGTCTTCCTGGCGCCGTGGCTGATGTCTCGCTCCAGCTCGAGCGAGCAGAGGCCGTCCGTCACCGACGACCGGATCTTGTCCGCAACCGCAAACCCGGGGACGCCCGCGTCCAGCGTCATTGCCAGCTCCCACGCGCCTCCCTGGTGGTGGGCCGTGAACGTGGCTTCACCCAGGCTCAGGCCGCTCGGCCAGTTGACGTTGTAATGCAGAGATTCGTCCTGAAACGGGAAGCCCGTCTGGGCGGCGGCCGCCGGCGCCAGCGCCAACGCCAACGCGGCCACCAGTGGGGCAGCCAATCCTGGCTGCAGCCGGCTTTCCAGCCGGCGACTGCGGCTCCGAGGACTCACGCACGGCGCGAAAAAGCCGCCTGAAGGCGGCTGCGGGCAAGATTGCCCGCCCCACAACGCCTGCCAACCGGTTCTTTCGCACATTCTCATCGGTGAACTATGGCCGGAGATCCCACGCGCTCCTCCGCGGCCCTGGACCGCTCGGCCACCTCGTGGAAGACTTCAAGCGTCCTGTGCGCCGTCTTCTGCCAACTGAAGTGCGCCGCCCGCTGCGATCCCAGCCGCTCCATTCGCGCCCGCAGCTCGGAATCCAGCAGCAGATCGGCAATCCCGCGCGCGAACTCGTCCACCGTGTATGGGTCGCACAGAATGGCCGCGCCGTCGGCCACCTCCGGCAGCGACGAAGTGCAGGAACACACCACCGCGCGTCCGCAGGCCATGGCTTCCAGCACGGGCAGTCCGAAGCCTTCGTAAAACGACGGAAAGACGAACAGGTCGCACGCGTTATAGAGTTGCAGCAAGTCCGGGTCCGAGACGAACCCGAAGAAATGGATGCGCTCCGCCACGCCCGATTCCTTGGCCGCTTGGTGAACGCGGTCCGCAAACCACGTCTCCTTTCCGGCCAGCACCAGGTGGTGCTTGAGTTGCGGGTAGGCGCGCGCCAGCCGCGCAAAGGCCCGGATCAGCCCGATATGGTTCTTGCGCGGTTGCAGGTCGCCGACCGAAAGAATAAACGGCGTGGGAATCGCAAACCGTCCGCGCACGTTGGCGGAGGCCGCTTCCCGCGAAATCGGCCGGAACTCCGAAGCCGCCGCGTCGGGCACCACCACCACCTGGTCTTCGTCCAGATCGCCGTACACCTTGAGAATCGACTTGCGCGAGAACTCGCTGCCGGTCAGAATCCTGGCGGCCCGCCGCACCGTGCGCCCCACCGTCCGCTGCAACTGCCAGGCGCGGTCGCGAGTGAAATACTCCGGGTGTTCCAGAAAGCTCACATCGTGAACGCTCACCACCACCGGCACGGAGCAGCCCACCGGAGCGGTGTATTGCACGTGCAGCAGGTCCGGCCGGTCCTCCCTGACCTTCATCGCCAACTGGAATCCCAGGCGCAGGAAGGGATTGGCCGCGATTCGCCGCGTACGGATGTTGGAAGGTACGAACTCGTAGGCTTTGTCCGACGAGATATACGCGATGAACTCACACTCCCGGTCTTGTGCCGCAAACGCGTTCAGGAGACTCCGAACGTAGACCTCGTTCCCCGTGAGATGGAGGCCGATGGCGTGAGCATCAACGGCAAAACGCATTGACCGTACCAGTATACCCGACCGCAATGACCGTCGGCTGTGGGTAGTTCTTGAAAAATGTAGCTGAAATCACTTGACACAATCGGCGTTCGGGCGCAAACTACCAGTAGTTACACTATGGGACGGAATGAAGCTACATCACGGACTGAGATCCCGCCTGGGACCCTTTACATGCTCATCCTCAAGACCTTGGCTCGGCTCGGGCCAATGCACGGCTACGGGATTGCTCAGCACATCCAGCAAACCTCCGAAGCCGTCCTCCAGGTCGAAGAGGGCTCGCTCTATCCGGCGTTGCAGCGAATGCTGATCAAGGGCTGGGTGGCCGCCGAGTGGGGTCAGTCGGACAACCATCGGCGGGCACGCTACTACCGGCTGACGCCCGCGGGCAAGAAGCAGTTGGACGTGGAACTCTGGGAATTCGAGAAGGTGATGCGGGCAATTACGCGCGTGATTCAGCCCGCGTGATCGTGTGTGCGCGATATGGACTGGCTCGGTGAGTTGTGGCGCAGGCTGCTGTTCGCGTTCCGGCGGCGGCAGTTCGACCGCGATCTTGAAGAGGAGATGCGGTTCCATCTGGACATGAAGGCGGCGGAGTCCGGCGCGGCGGCAGCCCGCAGGAAGTTCGGGAACGTGGCGCTGTTGCAGGAAGACAGCCGGCAGGCATGGGGCTGGGCGGGCGTCGAGGCATGGGCCGCCGACCTGAAGTACGCGGTCCGGGTGCTGCGCAAGAACCCTGGATTCGCGGCAGTTGCGGTGCTCACGCTGGCGTTGGGCATTGGCGCAAGCACGGCGGTGTTCAGCGTCGTGCATGGCGTTCTCTTGCGGCCGCTGCCGTTCCGCGATCCGGACCGGCTGATGATGGTTTGGGAGAAATGGGAGAGGCGCGGCGACGACCGCGTGGTCGTGTCCTACCAGAACTTCCGCGATTGGAAGAACCAGAGCCGCTCGTTCGAGCACCTGGCGGTGTTCGACGGGGGTGCCGTCCGGTGGAATGTGGGCGACGAACCGGTGTGGATCCTGGGGTCCCATGTGAGCGGCGGTTTTTTCCCGGCGCTCGCGGTTCAACCGCTCCTGGGCCGGACTTTTGTGCCCGAGGAAGAGCGCACCAGTGCGCCGCCGGTGACCGTGCTCTCCTACGGCTTGTGGCAGCGTCTGGGGGGTGACCGGAAGCTGGTGGGCAAGACCGTGCGGTTCGACCGCGAAATCTTCACGGTTGTAGGGATCATGCCACGGGGTTTCACCTTCCCGAGCGAATCGGAGTTGTGGTTTCCCTCCGTGCCCGACGAATCCCGGCTTGGGCAGCACGAACTGCGGGTGATCGGAAGGTTGAAGGCCGGCGTCACGGTGGCGCAGGCGCAGAGCGAGATGCAGACGATCGCGGCGCGGCTGAGACAGGCGCGCCCGAAAGAGAACGAAGGAATCGACGCGAATGTGGTGCCGCTGTTGGAGCAAACCGTGGGCGAGGCGAGGCGGGCCCTGCTGGTATTGCTGGGGGCGGTGGGCTGTGTGCTGCTGATCGCGTGCGCCAACGTGGCGAACCTGCTGCTGGTGCGCGTCACCGGCCGCCGCCGCGAGCTCGCGCTGCGCCTGGCGCTCGGCGCAGGCCGGTGGCGCATCGCACGCTGCCTGCTCACCGAAAGCGTGCTGCTGGCGCTGGCCGGCGGCGCGCTCGGCGTGGCGGCGGCGTACTGGCTGGTGCGCGCGTTTGTGGCGCTGGATCCGATCCACCTGCCGCGTATTCACGAAGTGGCGCTCGACGGGGGTGTGTTGCTGTATGCCGTAGCTGCGGCGATTGCGACGGGGCTATTGTTCGGCCTGGCCCCGGCGCTGCGCGGTTCGCGGCCCGATCTGGGTAACTGGCTGAAAGAAGGGCCTGGCTCGGCGGGCGCCGGAGAGTTCGGAAAGAACCGCGCACGCAGTCTGCTGGCGGCGGCACAAATTGCGCTGACCGTAATGCTGCTCGTCGGCGCCGGGCTGTTGCTGCGCAGCTTCGTGATGCGGGTCAGCGTGCCACTCGGTTTCCGGCCGGAAGGCGTACTAGCGGTCGATTTGCCTTATTACGCGAACCGGCACATCGACGATTTGCTGGAGCGGCTGCGCGCCCTGCCGGGGGTGCGGGCGGCCGGCGCGGCAACGGCGTTTCCTCAAGATTCCGCTGGCACATCGTGCGGCGGATGCCTCGAGATCGAAGGCGGGCCGCAAGACCCGAGCAATCTACGCATTACAGGGCTCATGGTGGCGACTGCCGATTTCTTCCGCGCCGCCGGCATGACCATACGGCGGGGCCGTTTCTTCACGGCAGCCGATGGAGCGAAAGCACCGAAGGTGGCGGTGATCAACGAGGCACTGGCGCGGCGCGATTTCCCGGACCAGGACCCTATCGGCAGGCGCGTGCGGTGGGGCGACCCCGTTTGGTTTACGGTGATCGGGGTGGCGGGAAATGTGAAAGGGTTCGGCGTGGCCGGCGACCCGATGCCGGCGGTCTACTTTCCAAACGGCCAGGCGAGCTGGGGTAACGGCGTGGAGGTGCTGGTGCGGACCGCGACGCCGCCGTTGAGCCTGGCGGGCGCGGTGCGGAAAGAGATCCGCGCGTGGAACAAGCGAATGATTTTCGGCAAGGTCGAGACGGTGGAGAACATGCTGGCGGAGTCCGTGGTGGTTCCGCGGTTCTACATGATGCTGGTGGCCGGGTTCGCGGTGCTGGCAATGGTGGTCTCCGCGGTGGGGGTTTACGGCACCGTGAATTACTCCGTAGCTCGGCGGACGCACGAGATCGGCATCCGGATGGCGTTGGGCGCAAAGCGCGGAGACGTGCTGGCGATGATCCTCGGGCAGGGCCTGGGACTGACCGCGGCGGGTGTGGCGCTGGGCCTCGCGGGCGCATGGGTAGTGACGCGTGAGCTGGAGACGCTACTGTTCGGGGTGCGGCCGACCGATGGCGTGGCATTCGCCTGCGGCTCGGGCGTGCTGGCGCTGGCGATCCTGCTGGCCTGCTATATCCCGGCGCGGCGGGCGACGAGAGTCGATCCCCTGGAGGCGCTCAGACATGAGTGACTGGGCCGGCTGTGTCAAAAGTCCAACTTTTTCCACGCCGTTTCCCAGGTAAACTCCTTTTCCAGCAACAACCTGCCCGCCGTACCCACCCTCTCCCGAAGATCCTTGCACGCCAATAGCCGCGAGACCGCCTCCGCAAATGCCGGTCCGCCGTCCGGCAGCAGCAGGCTTTCGCCATCGCGCGCGCCCAGGCCCTCCGCCCCCAAAGTGGTGGATACCGCGGGTAGCCCGGCGGGGTGGGACCGACTCAGAAGATCGCGAGGTGGCCCTTGCGGCCGTATTGGATAAGCTCTCTATCGCGGGTCATCAACTGGGCTCCCGTCCTTCTCGCCGTCGCCACGATGATCCGGTCCGCGGGGTCGCCGTGGAATAGTCCGGGCAATCGACTACTCTCCAGCGCAATTTCCGGCGTTATCGGCGCGAGCGCTAGCCCGGGTGCAGCGAGGGCTTCTTTCACCCATTCCTCACACGAGGGTTTCAGGCGAATCCGCCCCTTGGCTTCGAGCATTCCAAGTTCCCAGACGGAGATCGCCGAAACCAGGAGGCTGCCACTGGCCGCGGCCTGACGGATGGCCTTGAGCATCCGCTCCGTGAAGTGGCTGGCCTCACCCAACTGCATCCATATCCAGTAGTGCGTGTCCAGAAGCAGAGGCGCCGGCCCTGGGCTACTCATCCACGCTCCACTTTTCGCCGACGGGCGCAACGATATCGCCCAAGATTTCAGCGGATCCCCGCATCCGGCCGAAAATTGGGGAAAGCTCCTCATCCGCCGGCAGGAGCCGCGCCACCGCCCGGCCACGCTTGGTGATCACGATTTCTTTGCGGCTTTGGCGGACTTCATCGAGCAGGTGAAGGCATTTCGCCTTGAACTCGCCCGCGGCAATCTGTCTTTGCATACCATGGTCATTGTACCATGGTCAGATTGGTGAACCTGGCAGAGAGAGAGGGATTCGAGCCCCCGCCTTCAACCGCTCGGCCATTCCTCGGCTTCCTATCCTACATGATCTCCCCAACTTGCTGTGTCAAAAATCCAGTTTCTTCCACGCCGTTTCCCAAGTAAACTCCCTTTCCAGCAACAGCCTGCCCGCCGTACCCACCCTCTCCCGAAGATCCTTGCACGCCAATAGCCGCGAGACCGCCTCCGCAAATGCCGGTCCGCTGTCCGCCAGCAGCAGGCTTTCGCCGTCGCGCGCCCCCAGGCCCTCCGCCCCCAAAGTAGTGGACACCACGGGCAGCCCGGCGGCCCAAGCCTCGAGGATTTTCAGCCGCGTGCCGCTGCCCGCCAGCACCGGGACCACCGCCACCTTGGCGCGCGCCAACTCCCGGATGGCATTGTCCACCTGCCCCTGTGCCTGGATGCGCGCGTCGCCGGAAGTGAACCTCCTCACCGCCTCCGGGTTTTTTCCGATCAGCCGCCATACCAACCCCGGCCAGCGTTCCCGCAGAAGCGGCCAGACCTCCCTGCGAAAGAAACGGACCGCCGAAATGTTGGGATGGTACTCCATGTTGCCCGAGAACACGATGGCATCCTCGTTGGCTCTGGCGGGCAATGGCGTCAGTGGGAGGGCGTTTGGGTACACCGTCACGCGCGCCCCCGGCGCAATGGCGCGCGCCCGTTCCGCATCGCTCTGGGACGCCGCCAGGACCTCGGAAAAACGCGGCAGCCAGGTTCGTTCCAGTTTCAGGGAAGCCCGGCTAAATACCCGGTGGGCCCACGCGGTCGGGCCGCTTTCCACCTCCGAGCATCGCTGGTCGAGCACCGACTCGATGTTATGCAGATCCAGCACCGTCCGGCCGCAAATCTGTGCCACCTGCTCCCCGTACGGCGCGCACCAGAAGTGCTCGACAATGCCGATGTCGTACCGCCGGCCTTCGAGCGCCCGTTCGATCTCACGCCCGAAGCCCGCGAACCGGTCCACCAGCGGCGGCACTCCGCGCGCCACGCGTAGCGCGTTCCGCAGGGCGCGGGCCGCGAAGCTTCGGCCATGCGGCGGCAGATCCACCACCGACACCCGGCGCACCAGCCCCGCCGGCAACTGCCGCCCGGGATCGGGAGCGCCAGGCTGGCGGAAGACCACCAAGTCCACGTCATACCGGAGCGCCAGATAGTGCAGCAACGACGCCGTCCGCAGCGCTCCGCCGCCCGCCAGAGGGTAGGGCGTTTCAGCGGCCAGAACCAGCGCCGATGCCCGCGCTTCAGTCGCCAAAACGCCTCCTGGCCTCCTCGTAGACCTGGTGAGTCATGCGCGCCGTCCGCTCCCAGGAAAACTCCCGCGCGCGGTCGAGCGAGCGCGCGCCAAGCTCCGCCCTCCACTCCGGCCGCGTAGCCGCTTCGTTCATGGCTCGCGCCAGCTCTGTGGGCGTGTCGGCGTAGACCGCCGCGTCGCCCGCCGCTTCCGCCACCGCGCGCGAGGCAATCACGCAGGCGCCGCACTGCATGGCCTCCAGCACCGGCAGGCCAAAGCCTTCGTAGAGCGATGGGTACACAAACGCCAGTGCGCCCGAGTAAAGCTGGGGCAGGGTCGCATCCGGAACCTCGCCCATCATGCGCAGCCCCGGTTCTTCCGCCAGAGCGGGACAATCCGCGCGCCGCCGCCCGGCCAGCACCAGTTCGACGGGGTGATGCCGCCGCACTTCGCGCCAGGCCTCCACCAGCGCCGGAAGGTTTTTGCGCGGCTCGAGCGTGCCCACGAAGAGGAAATACGGCGTCGCGGGCGCCGTCGGCACCGGACGAAACCACGATGCCGCTGCTTCCGGCACCGCCACGATCCGCTCCGGGCGCAACCGGAACCGCTCGATGGCCTGCTTCCGCACCGCCTCGCCCGGCGTCACAATCATGGTGGCGATGCCCAAATCCAACAATAGGGGGGTGCGCCGCTTTATCCGCTTGGCCGCGGGACGCCAACCCGCTTTCATCCACGGGGAGAGATCGTGCAGCGTGAGCACGCTGGGCCGGCGGGGAATATAGGGCACCGCGAAATCCGGGCCGTGGACCAGGTCGGCGCCCAGCCGGCTCATTTCGCGCGCCATGCCCCACAGCCACCAGCGCCGCTCCATGGCATTACGCGGACCGCCTCCACGCTTGAGGTTCGAAGGGCTGCCCGGCGGCATCGGGAACGGCTGATCGGAGAGCAGAAAGAACTCGTCATCCGGAAAGCACCGCGCCAGCGCCAGGCTGAGTTCGGCGGTATAACGGGCCAATCCGCCGCTCGAAAGGCCCAGCGATGCGGCTTCAATCGCCACGCGCATGTATCGTCTCAGACCGTGGGGCAGGCTTTCCAGCCTGCGGACCCGCTTTCCAGCGGGTCCAGCCGGCCGGTAGGCCGGCTCGCGGGCAGGATTGCCCGCCCCACTCGGCCTTTTCAGCGCCCCACTGTCCGGCCGCCATAGTTCTTTTCGTAATACGCCCGATACTCGCCGCTCCGCACCCGCGCCACCCACGGCGAATTGGCGGCGTACCACTCGATGGTTCGTTTCAGTCCCGTCTCGAAATCCATGGCGGGCCGCCACCCCGTTTCGCGCATCAGCTTCTCGCTCGAGAGCGCGTACCGCCGGTCGTGCCCCGGCCGGTCAGTCACGTAACCGATGAGGCTCTCCGGCTTCCCGGCGAGGCGCAGCACTTTCCGCACCACCTCCAGGTTCGGCAATGACCGGTTCCCGCCGATGTTATAGATCTCGCCGTCGCGCCCCTTTGCGAGCGCCGCCAGGATGCCGCGGCAATGATCCTCGACATACAGCCAGTCCCGCACCTGCATGCCATCCCCATAGACGGGCAGCGCGCGATTCTCCATGGCATTGGCGATCATGAGCGGAATCAGTTTCTCCGGAAACTGGTACGGCCCATAATTGTTCGAAGCCCTGGTGACCACCACCGGCAGCCGGTAGGTGACGAAATACGCCCGCGCCAGCAGATCGGAGCCGGCCTTGGAAGCCGAATACGGGCTGCTGGGGTTCAGCGGAAACTCCTCGCTGGCTTCGAGTGGCGCCGCCACGCTTCCGTACACTTCGTCCGTCGAGACGTGCACGAAGCGCGCCGTGCCGTGCCTTCTGGCCGCTTCGAGCAGCGTGAATGTGCCGTGAAGGTTGGTCCGGATCACCGGCTCCGGCGAGAGAATGCTGCGGTCGACATGCGATTCAGCCGCGAAGTGCGCGATGGCGTCGGGCTTCTCGTCGCTCAGAGTGGAATCCACGGCCCGCTCGTCGCAGATGTCGCCCTGTACGAACCTGTAGCGCTCGTTTCCATCCACCGCCGCCAGATTCTCGAGATTGCCCGCATAGGTCAGCTTGTCCAGATTGACGACGCGCCAATCGGTCTCGCCAATCAGCATGCGGACAAATGCCGACCCAATGAACCCCGCCCCACCCGTAACCAGAATCTTCATAGAGGGCTCCGCGCCGAAATTCGAGCCGCGGTGCGCTACTTTCTCTGCGTCTCCCAATCGTAGTCGATCGACGCATCGTTGTAAGGTATGCGCCCTTCGTCCCGCGGATTGTAGAACCGGTCCGTCAGGTACACCAGCACCGCTTCCTCGCTCCCAATCACCTTGTACCCGTGTCCGATCCCCGGCGGAATCAGCACCTGCCAGGGGCGCAGCGTCCCCAGGTACATGGTGTTGCGCAGGCCGAAGGTGGGCGATCCCAGCCGCAGGTCCACCAGCGCTACCTGCAGCATGCCTTTCACGGGGATCCAACAATCCGTCTGGTGCAGGTGGTAATGGAAGGCTTTCACCGTTCCGAGGTAGTTCACCGCCGCCGAAATCTGCGTGGTGGCGGCCGGAAACTCCGCCGCCAGCCCGCGGCCGAAGCGGTGCACCTCGAGAAAGTATCCGCGGTCGTCCGGATAGATCGAATACGGCTCCACGCGAACGCCGGCGATCAGGTGGGGAGAATCGACCTCGCCAATCACCGCGCCGATGCCCTTGACGCACTCCGGAACCGCCAGTTCCAGACCGCCGGCGGAAGCCAGCCGGCGTCCCGCCGCCTCGGCAGCCCTTTCGCCCGTCATCGGATTCGGCCCGCGCCTTCCACTGCCGCCGCCAGTTCCCCGGAAACCTGCTTCCTCGCCGCCATTTGCGCCACCAGGTTGGCCGCCCGCAACAGCGAATCGAAGGTGCCCGCGTCCGTCCACCATCCATCCAGGAACGAAAAGCTCATGGTGCCTTCGCCAATGTAAGCGTTGTTCACATCCGTGATCTCGAGCTCGCCGCGGTTCGAGGGCACCAGCGTCCGGATCTTCTCGAACACGCTGGGATCGTACATATAAATGCCTGTCACCGCGTAATTCGATTTGGGGTGCTGGGGTTTCTCCTCGATGCCCACGATCTTTCCACCAGCCACTTCGGCCACTCCGAACCGCTCCGCGTCCTGCACTTCCTTGAGCAGAATATGCGCGCCCTCCGCCTGGGCCGTAAACTGCTCGACCGCCTTCCGGATGCTGCCCTCGATGATGTTATCGCCCAGGATCACGCAGGTCTTCTGGCCGTCGGCGAAATGTTTCGCCAGCGCCAGAGCGTCGGCGATGCCGCCCTCGCCCTCCTGGTAGGTGTAATTGATATGTTCCAGCCCGAACTGTTTCCCGTTCGCCAGAAGCCGCAGGAAGTCGCCCGAATTCCGGCCGCCGGTCACGATCAGGATGTCGCGGATCCCCGCATCCACCAGCGTCTGGATGGGGTAGTAAATCATGGGCCGGTCGTAAATAGGCAACAGATGTTTGTTGGTGATCTTGGTCAGCGGGAAGAGCCTGCTTCCCGTGCCCCCGGCGAGCACAATACCCTTCATAGGCAGTCTTCATCATACAATACTAAAACCGGGGGGTGAGACCCGGTTCCGGTTCGTCCCTGCCAGGCCTAATGTGATAGAATTCATGGCTTGCCAGACCCAAGCGGCATTTTCCAAGCCGACTTTCTTACCGCGATTCGCGCACTGGTCAACGTGCACCATTCCATCTACCCGCGCGTCCCGCCCCAGGGGATCTACTTCGAGGCCCTGGTGGAGAGGGCCTTCAAGACCATCAAGAAACCCTTCACTCTGATCCAGCCGACAGGCCGCAATCAGCCTACCCATGATCTGCTTATAGAGGACAAACGGATCTCCCTGAAAACCGAGACTGGAGGCGGAACAGATTCGGGCCGCATCAGCATCACGAAGCTGTGCACGACCGAACGGGAGCCCTGGAACTCGGACGTTCTGATTCAGCGGGTGTTGGAGCACCTTGGTCGATATGACATTATCCTGATGCTCCGTGCGGTTTGGGAGCGACCCATGATCCGCTACCAGCTTTTGGAAATCCCCATCGGGATACTGGAGTTGATTCGGACCGCGGATTTAAGGACCGTGGGGAAACGCAAGGGCCGACAAAGCTTGGGTGCCGACGTGTACCGTGAGAATATCCCGGTCTTTCATGTTCATTTTGACGGATCGGATGGAAAGTGCCAAATCAGAAGCCTGCCGGTGGCGAGTTGCGCCCTACTGCTGGCTTGGGATTGGCTCGTCACGGATTGACAGTCACTCGCACTTCTCAGACTTCCGGAAGATCAACCAATAGCAGTGCTGCCGGCGGCTGTGGTGGGCGATTTTCCACTTGGGATCGATTATCGGCCCCTTTCGGGTTTTCACGATGCAGTCGCAGGGCATGAACCCCGCTGCCCGTGCCGCCTGGATGAAATCAATATGTGCCCACTGGTACTGATGATCGTGAACGTAGTCCGCGATCTTGCAGAGCAAGACGCCTTCGGGCTTTAACACTCGGTGGGCTTCCTGGACGAAGGGCGGGTACGTATGTGCGAACGTGTACCCGTCTTCCTTGGAAGACTTCAGGGTGAGACCGAATCGAGTGTTGAAGTCCTTCAGGTTGTCCTTGCCTTGATTCGGGATGTGCGGCGGATCGTAGACGACAACATCGAAGCGCCCATCGGCGAAAGGCATTCTGGTGTTGTCTCCGACGATAGTAGGACGGTGAATGCTGGCTACATCGAGTCCAATGATTTTACGGCGCGTTCCCTTCCAAAAGCGGCCCCCGTTTACCGTCGCATCCAGGATTCGTTTGGGCCTTTTGCGTGGGTAAAACGTGAGCAACCGTTCCAGCAGTTCAGCATCATCCCCGTCCCAGACGGAGGGAAGCGGGGCGTAGACCGCCGTGGCTTTCTGGGGTTCATCGATCTGCCAGAGCTTGCCCTGCACTAATGGCATCATAGACCGTGTCGACCGCCCACCACAACCTCTATCGGCAGATCTTCGACCAAGGTTTAGCGCACTATCGGGAACCGGAACCGGTCAACCGACCGCCCGTTATCGGCTTCACGCCACGGATGCTAGAATGCGTTCGATGCAACTCTACGACTGGAACAAGCTGGAACCGGAACAGTTGAACCCGCGCGTGGCCCGGAAAGTCATCCACGGCGCGAACATGACCATCGCGCGGCTGGAGATCCGGAAGGGTGCGGTGGTTGCCGCGCACAGCCACGTGCACGAACAAATAGCCACGGTGGAAAAGGGCGCGATGAAATTCCTGTTCGAAGGCGGGGGGCAGATCGTGCGCGCCGGCCAGTCCATCGCCATTCCGCCGCACGTGCCTCACGGCGTCGAGGCGCTGGAAGACAGCGTGGTGGTCGACGTGTTTTCACCGGCCCGCGAAGATTGGATCCGCGGCGACGACGCCTATCTGCGCGGCTGAGGGCGCTGCAGCTACGCCCGACGAGGCCGATTGCCAATCGGCCGCAGATTGACAATCTGCCCCACATCGATCAATGCGTCATGGAATACATCACGTAGTTGACGCCGATGCGGATTCCCATGCCTGAGAACTTCTCCGGATATTGCGGATTGTCCGCGTGCTCCCAGGAATCGCCCAGGTCCATGTCGAAGCAGATGGCCACCATGAGGCGGCCTTTGTCGTCATAGATCCCGCGCCAGTGGGGCACGAAGCCGTCGTACTCATAGGTCCGGTGTGAGCGAACGTACTGCTCACCGGGCACCTGGAACCGGTCGTCCAGATTGTAGATGGTGTGAAAGATGGGGTCCTTGCTATCGATCTCGACGATTGCCCGGTCGGGAAACACCCGCTGCATGCTCCGCGTAAAGACCTCCCACTCTTCCGTCCCGTGGAAATCGTCGCACATGAAGAAGCCGCCGCGCAGCAGATACTCCCGAATCGCCTTGGCCTGCGCGTCGGTCAGGTCCCAGTGGCCCACCTCGACCGCGTAGAGCCAGGGCCAATCGTATTGGTCGCCTTCGTCCAGGTTGACCGGCTGCTCCGCCGACCGCGCATGTATGCGCGTCAAGCGCCGCAACGCCTCCGAGAAATGGCGGTCCGACCGCGGATAATCGGTGGTCCAACTGGAGCGCCCCTGCGTCCAATCCCAAGCGGCGAAGCGGCCACCAAACCGGCCGAAGCCGCCGCGTCCGCGCCCGTGGACGCCAAACATGGACGGATACATCAGGCGGGCGTAGGCCCACTCGGTTTTCTCCTGCCAGTCCTTGGGAATCGGGAAGTTGCTGTACTCGACGCCGGGGTATTCCCGGAACGGCCGCTGGGCAAATAGAACCCCCAGAAAGACCACTCCGCCGAGCAATAGCCAGCCGCCCTTGGGGAAACCCATCTGCCCTTGCCTTGGATAGAGGATACCACGGGGCTACTTCGCGTCCCGCCAGTTGCTTCCTATCCCCACATCCACCACCAGCGGCACATTCAGTTGGCAGGCCCCTTCCATCTCGCGCTTCACCAGTTTCGAGACCGCCTCAACCTCCTCGGGCGGGCACTCGAACACCAGTTCGTCGTGAACCTGCACGAGCATCGCGCTCCGGTATCCGCCGGCATCGAGCGCGGCGTCGATGCGCACCATGGCCAGTTTGATCAGATCCGCCGCGGTGCCTTGCAGCGGCGAGTTCACCGCCGTCCGCTCGGCGAATCCGCGCGCGTTGGGGTTGCGGCTGTTGATCTCGGGGATGGGCCGCTCGCGTCCGAAGAGCGTGCGCGTCACCCCCGTTCGCCGGACTTCCTCGATGGTCGCATCGATGAATCGCCGCACCCCGGCGTAGCGCGCGAAGTAGTTCTTGATGTACTTCTCCGCCTCGCCGCGCGAGATCCCCAACTGGGCCGCCAGTCCGAACGCGCTGATGCCGTACACGATCCCGAAGTTCACGGCCTTGGCGTCGCGCCGCGCCTCCGGCGTCACCATCAGCGGGGGCACGCCCAGCACCTCGGACGCGGTGCGCGTGTGGATGTCCTCTCCGTCGCGGAATGCCTCCATCAGCAGCGCATCCTCCGACATGTGCGCTAGCAGCCGCAGCTCGATCTGCGAGTAATCCGCCACCAGCAGCTTCCACCCTTCCTTGGGCACGAAGGCCGCGCGGATCTCGCGCCCCAGCTCGGTGCGTATGGGGATGTTCTGCAAGTTGGGATTGGAAGAGGACAGCCGTCCGGTGGCCGCGCCCGTCTGGTTGAAGCTGGTGTGCAGCCGTCCCGTGCGCGGATCGAGCAGCGCCGGGAGCGCATCCACGTACGTGCCCTTGAGCTTGGTGAGCTGGCGATACTCGAGCACCTGGCGCACGATTTCGTGGTCCGCCGCCAGTTCCTCGAGCACGTCCGCCGCGGTCGAGCGGGTCTTCCCCTTGCCGTACTTCACCGGCGCGGGCAGATTCAGCTCGTCGAACAGCACCTCGCCAAGCTGCTGCGGCGAGCTGATATTGAACGTCCGTCCGGCCATCCCATGGATCTGGGCCGTCAGCCGCGCGATCTGGCCTTCCATCAGCTCCGACAGCCGCCGCAGTTCATGGGTGTCGATGCGCACGCCGGTCCGCTCCATCCGCGCCAGCACACGCGCCAGCGGCAGCTCGATTTCGGCGTAGAGCTTCCCCATGCCGCGCGCCTCCACCGCCGGCGCCAGTTGTTTCCAGAGTTCCAGCGCGATGTCGGCATGTTGTTCGGGCGCGGGGCCCAGTTGCACATCGAGGCGCCGCCGCGCCTGCTCGTCCAACCCGCATCCCGAGGGGTCGGCATCCAGCAGAAAGGCGTAGAGCATCACATCGTGCTGGAATCCGCGCGCGTCGATGCCCAGCCGGCCAAGCGCCAGCAGGGCCGATTTCACGTCGCACACCACCTTCGCCGCGCCCGCGTCCTCGAGCCACCCTTTGAGGTGCGGCAGGTACTCCGCCGTCACCGCGCGCGCCTCTCCCACGCGCCACGCGAGGCCCACCGTGTCCAGCGCAAACTCGCCCTCGGCCCGTTTCGAAGGCGCCACCGCCACCGGCGCCCCGGCCGCCGCTTCCAGCCACGCCTTCAGCTCGCCGGCCGACTCGACCACGCGGTAATCCCGCGCCCGCGTGTCTTCGCCCGGCCCCAGTTCCTTCAGGAGGCTGTGGAACTCGAGTTCCGTGTAGAGCGCCTTCAACAGCGCCGCGTCGGCCGGCTGCGCCTTCACGGATTCCGGCGAGAAGGGGACCGGCACATCGGTGGCGATGGTGGCCAGCCGCTTGCTCTGCCGCACTTGTTCGGCGTGGTTCTGGAGACCCTCGCGGTAAGCCCTCCGCTCGACTTCCGCGGCGTGCTCGAGCGCCGCTTCCGCCGACCCGAATCGCTCGATGAGGTCCTTCGCGCCCTTGTCCCCGATCCCCGGCGCGCCCGGAATGTTGTCCACGGCGTCGCCCTTCAGCGCCAGCAGATCGGCCACCTGCTCCGGCCGCACGCCCAGGAATTCCTTCACCTTCTCCGGGTTGTACCATTCGTCGTCTTTGGCCGGATTGAGCATCGAGACCCGCTCGGTCACGAGCTGCATCATGTCCTTATCGCTCGAAACGATCACCACCTCGAAACCGGCCTCTTCCGCGCGCCGCGCCAGCGTGCCGATCACGTCATCGGCTTCGAATCCCGGGAACTCCAGCACCGGAATCTTCATGGCCGCCAGCACCCGGCGGACCCAGGGAATCTGCTCCAGTAGATCCGGCGGCGTTTCCTTCCGGTTGGCCTTGTAGGCGGCGAACTCCTGCTCCCGCAGGGTCGGCCCTTCACTCTCGAAGACCGCCGCGATGTATGGCGGTTCATACTGCCTCGCCAGCTTCCGCAACATGCTGTTGAAAATGTAGACCGCCTCGGTGGAAAGCCCCGTGCTGGTCCGCATGGGAGGAGCGCCGCTGCGGGCGCGGGCGTGGTAGGCGCGAAAGATAAACCCGAACGCGTCAATCAGGAATAATCGCTGGTGGGCCACTTGGCCCATCATAACCGCGTCCTGGTAGCGCCGGCGATCTTGTCGCCGGTGTGTTGTCGTGCTCCCATCGCATTTCCGCCACAACACTCGTGCAAACTGTGGCGTTTTAGCCACACCGTAACCAAGCTAAGTTATTGAACATCAAATAATTGGACTTGGGCTGCCGAGTTGCTCTTGGGATATAACTTGAGCCTGCGTTTTGAAACTACGGTGCAGCGCCCGGTCGAGGCCAGTGGTATCGGGCTGCATAGCGGCGCTCCCGTCCAGATCCGCATTCTCCCCGCCCCCGTATCCACGGGGATTGTCTTCGTCCGCACCGATCTCTCTAACTTCCAGATTCCCGCCAGTTGGCGGCACGTGGCGCGCGTCAGCTACGCCACCAGCCTGATGCGCCAGGGCGTCCTGATCTCCACCACCGAGCATCTCCTCAGCGTTTTCTACTCCATGGGGATCGACAACGTCTACGTGGAAATCGACAACCTGGAAGTTCCCATCCTGGATGGCAGCGGCCTGCCGTTCGTGCGGCTCATCGAGGAGGCCGGCATTCGCGAGTACCGCCGCAAGCGCCGCTACCTTCGCATCCGCCGTGCGATTTCGGTTGAAGATCGCGGCAAGCGCATCGGTATCCTCCCCGCCGAGAGTTTTCGCCTCACCTGCGATACCGACTATCCGTATCCCGTGGGACGCCACTCCATCGAACTCGAAGTCACGCCCCAGCGCTACGCATCCGAGATCGCTTTCGCCCGGACCTTCGGCTGGAAAGCCGATGAGGACCAACTGCGCAACATGGGCCTCATCCGCGGGGCCTCGCTCGACAACTGCATCGGCTTCGACAACGGCGGCGTGCTGAATGCCGAGGGCCTGCGCGCGCCCGACGAGTGCTGCCGCCACAAGGCGCTCGACCTCATCGGCGACCTCGCGCTGCTGGGCCGCCCGCTGTTGGGCCACGTGATTGCCGAGCGCGCCGGCCACGCCATGCACGCCGCCCTGGTGGCCCGCATCATGTCCGACCCCTCGCTGTACGAGATTGTCACCTTCGACGAGCTCGCCACCCGCGTGGCCCAGGCCCTGGCGTCGTAGGCGGCTTCCTTCGCCCGGCCTTCCGCACAATCTTCTTGACAAGCACGGCCTGATGCAGCATAATTCCGTTATCGTTATAGTCTATCGCTAAAATTCCGCTCCGGCGGCCCATGCCGGATGCCAGTATTCTGGCTTGAATCAACGTAGGTTGCAAGAGGTGTCTATGTCGAGCCGATCTCTCATTCTCGTATCTCTCCTCGTCAGCTTATTCGCCTTGCCGTTCACTGCTCCTGCCCAGGTCCTGTACGGCTCGCTGACCGGAAACGTCAGCGACAGTTCCGGCGCATCCGTGCCGAACGCCAAAGTGGAAACCACCAACATTGGCACCGGCGTCACCAAGCAAACCAAAACTGATGACCGCGGTGTGTTCCTCATTCAGGACATTCAGGCGGGGGTCTACAGACTCACAATCAGCGCTCCGGCGTTTGCGAATACTGTCGAATCCGGCGTCCAGATCGTTGAGAACACCATCCGACGTGTGGATGTACAACTACAGGTTGCCAGTGTGGGCCAGAGTGTCACCGTTGAGGCCGACGCCACCGTGCTCCAGACCGACCGCGCGGACGTGAACACCCAGGTTTCCACCAAGGATGTCGCCGATCTGCCGCTCACCGGCACCAACGGCATGCGCAACTTCGAGAGTACCTTCGTCACCGTCCCCGGTTTCACGCCTCCCGTCGCCAACAGTTCCACCGCGTCGAATCCTACCCAGTCCCAGGCGTTTTACGTCAACGGATCCACCATGACCGGCAACAACATGAAGCTGGACGGGGCCAGCGACATCTATCCCTGGCTGCCGCAGATTGCCAGCTACATCCCTCCCGCCGAGGCGATTCAAACGGTCAGCATCGTCACCAACAGCTTCGACGCCGAACAAGGCATGGCGGCGGGATCGGCCATCAATGCCATCATCAAGTCCGGCACCAATCAGTTCCACGGCGCCGCCTGGGAGTACACCACCAACAGCGACCTCAAGGCCCGCAACTTCTTTTACTACGGCGGCAATAATCCGAAGAACATTCTGAACCAGTTCGGACTCGACGCCGGCGGTCCGATCAAAAAGAACAAGGTCTTCTTCTTCGTCGACTGGGAGCGCACCTTGCAGCGGCAGCTCGCCTCTACCACCCAGTCAATCGCAGTCGACGCTATCCGTACGGGCAACTTCGCGGGCACCGGCACCACGATATACGATCCCACCACCGGTACGGCCACGGGTACGGGCCGCACGCCTTTCGCGAATAACGTCATCCCGGCGTCGAAGATCAGCTCCGCCGCGGCGAAAATGACCGCACTCCTGCCCGAGCCAAACATAAACGGCACGGCGATCTCCAATAACTATTTCGCGACGGGCGACCTGGCTTTCACCCGCGATAACGTCGACATGAAGATCAACTACAGTCCCGGCCAAAAGAGTTCGATCTTCGGCCGCTACAGCATCGCGCCCAGCCTGATCTTCGATCCGCAGGTGTTTGGGCCTGCGGGTGGCCAAGCCATCGATGGCGGGCAGCCCGGCAATGGCCCGGGGCGGATCCAGAGCGTCTCGATAGGAGGAACTTATTCCTTTACTCCCACGCTGTTGCTCGATGGCAACTCCGGTTTTACGCGGCTGAATCTCTCGGCCAAGAACGTCGACATCAACCAGAACTACGGGTTGGATGTTCTCGGCATTCCCGGCACCAACGGCCCCAGCCTGCTGAATGGAGGTATTCCCAACTTTTCGATCAGCAATTTTTCCGGGCTGGGCAATACCAATGCCTCCAACCCATTCTCGTTCCGCGACAACCTGTTTGTGGAATCGGCCAATCTCACTTGGGTGAAAGGCTCGCACAACTTCCGTCTTGGCGCGGAAATCTTCCACTATTCGATTATCGATATCCAGGCCAACAGTTCCACCGGCCTGCGCGGCGGCTTTTCCTTCACCGGCGGCCTGACGTCTCTCAGCGGCGGCGCCGCGCCCAATGCTTACAACGCATGGGCCGATTTCCTGCTGGGACTTCCTACCACCATGTCGCATGATTACCAGTACATCAACCCGGCGGCCATGATCGAAAGCACTTATGGTTTTTATGCCCGCGATCAGTGGCAGATCAGCCGCAAGCTGACGTTCAGTTATGGAATCCGCTACGAGATCTATCCCTACAGCCACGGCCAGCATGGCATTGACGGAATCCACTACGATCCCGCGACCAACATCGTCCACCTGACGGGCACCAACGTGGACACCGGCCACGGTTACATCGCGCCGCGAACCGGCATCGCGTATCGCATCGACGAAAAAACCGTGCTGCGCGCGGGTTATGGAATCAATACCAACGCAGAGAGTTTCCGCAACAACGTTCAGACTTATCCGGAGGTGATTTCCGCGAGTTACACCGGCGCGAATAGTTTTTCCGCGGCGGGTAGCCTGGTGACGGGGATCCCGGCGCTGGTTGGACCGAGTCTGACTTCCGGCTCGGTGCCGCTGCCTCCCAACTACTCGACCTGGCTTTACCCGACACCTTACCGGAGAGGCTACGCGGAATCTTACAACGTCACATTGCAGCGCGATCTCGGTAAGGGCTACAACATCCAGGCGGGATATGTGGGAACGCGCGACGTCCGCCCCGTTGACGGAGTGAACATCAATGCGGCTCCTCCGAATGGCGGGAAGGCGGGCCAACCCTTCTATCAGCTTTATGGGAATTCATCGAGCATCCAGGACATGCTTTCCATCGATGCATCCAAGTACAACGCCCTGCAGGTCAAGGCCGCCCATCGCGTGGGCGATGCCAATTTCGGCATGGCCTACACCTTCGCCAAAGCCATGGACGCGGCCGACAACGAAGAAGGCGGCTCCATCACGTGGGAATGGGCGCCGATCCAATACCGGAATTACGCGCTCGCCGGCTACGACCGCACCCATAACTTCCAACTTTACGGGACCTATGCCCTCCCATTCGGCAAGGGCAAACATATGTTGAGCCACGGCGTTGCCTCCGCGGTCGTCGGCGGCTGGCAGGCCAACTGGATTCTCAGCCGTGAGAGCGGAACGCCGTTCACTGTCAGCGCTTCGGCGACCTCGCTGAATTCGCCGGGCAATTCCCAGACTGCCAATCAGGTGCTCCCGACCGTCGCCATTTTGGGCGGTTACGGACCGGGAAATCCGTATTTCGATACCACCGCATTTGCTGCCGTGACCACCCCGACGTTTGGTAATACCGGCCGCAATATTCTGCGTGGTCCCGGCGTCTTCAACCTGAATGCCAGCATCTTCCGTGCCTTCGATATCCGCGAGCATTTCAAATTGCAATTTCGCGCGGAAGCTTTCGGCGCCACAAATACGCCGCAATTCGGCAACCCGGGGGCCACAGTGGGCAGTACGTCGCTCGGCATCATCTCGTCGTCGACTGGCGACCGTCAGATACGGCTGGCTCTTAAGCTGAGCTTCTGACCTTGCAGCGATCGTGCGCTTAGGGTTGATCGTAAGCGGCTTTCTTCGCCTGGGTTTCCGAGCCTTCTGAACAATTTTCTTGACAAGCACGGCCTGATGCAGCATAATTCCGTTATCGTTCTACGTTAACGCTAAGGCACGTCTCGAATTCGACCAGGAGGTTGAGAAATGAACCTGACCCGAACCGCAGGTGTAGCGCTAATCTTTGTGTGTCTGGTTTCCACCGTAACGTTGTTTGCACAGACACCGACGGCCGTGGTGAACGGCACCGTAGTGGACTCTTCCGGCGCCACCGTGCCGGATGCCAAGGTGACAGTCGTCAACCAGGCGACCAACGTCGTAAGCGTGAAAAGCACGAACGTGGATGGGACGTTTACCATCATCAATCTTTTGCCCGGCAATTACACGCTTACGGTGGAGAAGAGCGGTTTCAAGAAAGTCGCGCTGCCCGCATTCAAACTCGACGTGAACCAGACGCTGACGGAAACCATCCCTCTGGAAGTGGGCGCCTCGACCGAGACGGTGACCGTCAGCGCCGAATCGGTCGGCGTGCTGGTTCAGCGGTCGAGCACCGAATTGGGCACGACCATGGACGAACAGATGATGCACGAGCTGCCCCTGAACGGCCGCAATTTCACCCAACTGATGGTTCTCCAGCCGGGCGTGAACCCGATGGATACCTCGCAGGGCAACAGCTCCGGCAGAACTGGCGCTGGCGGCAACCCGGATGGAGGCAACATATCGCTCCCGGGTAGCATCGTCTACAAACCCTCGGTGAACGGCGCGGGCAACCGGTCGAACGCGTTTTACATGGACGGGATCATCAATACGGACGACCGGGGCGGAGGCTGGGCGATCCCTCCCATCGCCGACACCGTCCAGGAATTCAAGGTGCAGTCGCACAACAACGACGCCCAGTACGGGAATGTGCTGGGCTCGGTGGTGAACATCGTCACCAAGAGTGGCGCCAACAATTTCCACGGCTCAGCCTGGGAATTCGCGCGCAGCGAGATCTTCGATGCCCGCAACCCGTTCAACGGCTTCTGCAACTCGGCGACGTGTCCCTCGCTGGCCACCAAGCTGGCGGCCGACGTAGCGGCGGGGACGCAGACGGCGACGGGCGCAGCCGCCATCCTTTCCGGCACCCCCGTTTCGCCGCTTGGCTATTCGCAGCACGAATTCGGCGGCACCGTTGGCGGGCCGATCATTCGGAACAAGACGTTCTTCTATGCGGCATACGAAGGCTGGAGGTTTTCGCAGCCGAACAACAGCTTCGTTATCGTGCCGACTACGGAAGAGCTCTCGGGCGACTTCACTGGCACGGTGAGTCCGGAACTGGTCGGAGCGGTGAATTCCACCAAGACCGCTATCACCCCAAACACGATCTACAACCCGTTCGCCGAGTCCGGGGCGAACTCGTTTGTGCAGTTCCGGTGCGATCCGGCGGGAAATCCGATGCCGCTGCTGACTCCCGGCCTGACGTTTGGCCAAACCGGATACGGAATCCAGGCGGCCGGCGGGAACCCGTGCAACAAGATTCCCTCCGCTCTCATCGATGCCAAGCTGACGAACGTGATCCAGGCATACACCGCACCGCAATATAAGAACTGCAAATTCACGCCCAACCTCACCTTTGCGGTGTACAACTGCCTGGATTCCCGCAACACCGTCAACAACGCAAACAACTTCGATTTTCGGGTGGACCATCGCTTCAGCGACAAGAATACCGTGTTTGGCCGTGCCTACATGATGTGGGACACCAACAACGGCATCGTTGCAGGAACGACGTCCATCACGCCAAGCCCATTCCACACGTGGAACATCGGCGGCGCCTGGGACCACATTTTCACCCCAAACGTGGTTCTGTCGGTGCGCGGCGGGGTCAACGCGCGTCCTGTCACGGTTAATCCGACCAATCCAGACGGTTATACCCCCGAGACTTCGGCCGGCTACTCGAATCTCGCCACCACCGCCGGCTTCTTCTTGTACCCGAACGGCTACATCGGCTCGGCCAACAGTGGAATCGGCAATGTGGGGCCGCAATACCGTGCCAACCCGGAGCACAACCTCAGCGCCGCGATGACCTGGACCCATGGCAACCACACGCTGCGGTGGGGCGGGGAATACCTGTACGAGAACCGCCTGGAGATCAACACGTACGAGACGTTCACGTCCGCTACGACGCAGACGTGTCCGACCAACGCCTCCGGTGTTTTTTCCTGCAGCGCGAATCAGGGCAACTCTCTGGCGTCGATGCTGCTCGACCTGCCGGGCACGTTGACGGTGAACGTTCCGCAATATGAAGAAGTCCATGTCAAGATGGCGCCACTTGGCTTTTTCGTCCAGGAAGAATGGCACGCGCGGTCGAACCTCACCATCGATGTCGGCCTGCGGTATGACTACGACCCGGCGGTCAAACTGCTGGTCAGCAGCGGCGAGACTGTGAACGCGCTGAACCTGCCCGCCGGGACGTTCACCATCGGATCGGCGCAGACCGCCGCGTACTCGGCGGGATGTGGATCGCCGGTGTTGCCGCCGTGCGTTCCGGGAGGCCTGACCGGCACCAACCCCGCGTTTACCGTGCCGATGGGTGGCGTGACTTACAACACCCTCAACAATATCGTGTTCTCTTCCAGCCAGCCGGCGCTGAAAGCCATCAAGGACAACTTCGGCCCGCGGATTGGCATCGCCTGGGGGTTCCTGCGGAACACCGTGATGCGGGCTGGTTACGGGATCTTTTACGATCCGATCGCTTACCGCAGCCAGTACGCGGAGAACACGCTGCAGGGCTCCATCTGGCCGTGGACGCGCGGCGTCTCCGATACGCTCAATACCGCGCCCATCGGAACGGCCGCCACTCCGACCGTGGCGCCCATCTGCTACAGCCTGACAACTTGCGGCCCATACGGAGGCTATGCCACCTCCCAGCTCACCGGTCTGGCGGGGAGCAACCCGGTCGTGGTGGCGCCTACCCCGTGGGGTTCCACTTTCGGCGGTTACACCAACGACCCGAACTATAGCGACCCGCGCTCGCAGCAGTGGAACTTCCAAATCGAGCGCCAGTTGACCGCCAACAGCATGGCTTCCGTGTCCTACGTGGGAAGCCACACGCAACGGCTCGAATGGTGCTGCCGGGCCAACTACCCGCAGGGCGGCCCGTTCTGCCAGAACAACCCGGCACAGGGATTTACGTGTCCGTCTACGCCTCTGACGCCCGCGCAGATCAACCAGAAGCAATACATGCCGTTTGCGATGCAGGGTTGGAACTACTCGCAATCCACCGGTTTTACGACCTTCAATGCACTGGAGGCTCAGTACCAGAAGCGCTTCTCGTACGGGCTCCAGACGCTGGTGGCGTTCACATTTGAAAAATGCCTGGGCGACTCCAATGGCGACTTCAACGCCGAGAACGGCTCCGAGGGCGCCCCTTATGAGTACTTCTTCAACACTCATTATTCGAAGGGGGTCTGCGCGTATGACGTTCCGAAAGTGTTCACGGTGAGCGCGGTCTATCAGTTGCCGTTCGGGCGCGGAAAGCACTTTCTGAATCATGGACTGCTGTCGCGAGTGTTGGGCAACTGGGAAACCAATTACTCTTTCCTGGCACGCACCGGCAAGGCATTCAACCCGACTTGGGGCGGAGCCAGCAACATCTGCTCTTCACCGACGGCGACCGGTTGCGTGCCGGCCTCGATTGCCGGCATGGCGCCGACCAGCACCGATCCCGCCAATCTCTCCAACGCGGGTGGGTCGATCACGGGTTACAGCCGGCCGAGCCTTCTCTCCGGCTGCGACCTGATACCTTCCAACCAGACCGTATCGCAGTGGTACAACCCGGCGTGCTTCGTGAGCCCCTCCTCTCTGTTGGTGAGTCCGGGCTATGGCTTCGGAAACGCCCCGATCGGCAACATGCGATCCATGCGATGGATCAATCTGGACGTCGCTGTGGCGAAGGATATCCCGATCACCGAGACGAAGAAGTTGCAGTTCCGCGCCGAAGCTTTCAACGTATTCAACCATATGGTTCTGGACGTGCCCGGTACGTCGATTACACCGTCGTACGCGAATGGAAGCATCAGCTACGGCACGGCCGGCGTGGTGAGCAACATTGCGAACATACCGCGGCAGCTACAGCTTGCGCTGAAGTTCTTGTTCTAAGAAAACGCACCCGCCGATCCGGCGATTCGCCGCAGCCTGCGCGGCCCTCCGCTCCCTGACGGTGGCGGCTCAGTGTGGAGGCTAAGGCTGCTTACTGGGCCGCCACCGTCAGAGAGCGGAGGATTTCTCGCGATGGAGAATTGAGATGCGAATACTGGTTGCAATCCTCACTTTCTTGAGCTGGCCCTGCGCCGGCCAGCAGCGATCGCCGGCCGGCACAGGGACGCCCCAAGTCACGGTCTCCCACTCGGCTGGAAAATGGACGCTGGCCGGCAGGAAGAACACCGTCGAGCTGAACGAATCGGACTTCGCCGTCGGCGTTCACGCCGGACCGGCCACCTGGAAGATGGTTCCCTCTTCGAATGAAGACATGCTGGTCGGCGCGGGCGGCGACCAATTTCATCTTCGGTTGGCCGATGCCGGCGGGATCAAGATCAGCCCATATGAGACCGGTTTCAAGACCGGAATCAGGCTCATCTTGGATCAATTCCGGAATACCAGCCAGCGCTCCCTGGGTTCGCCCGTGGACCTGCGCGTTGTCTTGACCATGTGCCTCGAAGGGGCCGATGAAGAGCTGGTATGGGAAGCCATGGTCAACGAGCATGGTGCGGCCATCAAGGAGTTGAACTGGCCCAAGGCGATGGATGGCCGGGAGGTGGACTACACCGTGATCTCGAGCGATGAAGGAACCCTTCTGCCGCGCGACTGGCCCAGACCGTATCATCCGATTCAACGTGCGGAGGGCGACCACAGCATCATCCAGAGCCACCTCATCGAATCCTGGTCCATGTCCTGGTGGGGCTTCCTGAAGGGCGACTCGGCCATGATCGTCATCGTAGACACCCCGGATGACGCGGCCTACACGTTCTCCCATCCACCAGGCGGCCCGACGTTCATGGGACCGAGCTGGCGCGCGCAACTCGGCAGGTTCGGCTATCTGCGCAGCGTGCGCATGGCTTTTCTTCCCAAGGGCAACTATGTCGACCTGGCCAAACGCTACCGCCGTTACGTAATGGATTCGGGCCTGTTTGTCTCCCTCAAAGACAAGATTGCCGCGAGGCCCGTGGTGCGGAACCTGATTGGCGTCCCCTTCGGCGCCGGCGGACGTGTTTTGCAGAACAAGAAGCCGGGCGCCGCCACCTTCGACACCAGGAATCCCGAGAGCAATCGCCGCCTCACCACCTTCGCGGAGCATATCCAGCGGCTACGGGAGCTCAAAGCTCAAGGCTGGGACCGCTTGAACGTGACCCTCTCCGGCTGGCTCAACCAGGGATACGACCGGCAGACCCCCGACGCCCTTCCGCCTCCCCAAGAGGCCGGCGGTTGGGAGGGGATGAAAGCCTTCTTCGATGCCTGCAAAGAACTGGGGTACACTTGCTGGCTCCACGATCAGTATCGGGATTACTACACCGATGCGCCTTCCTGGAACCCCGACTTTGCGGTCCACGATGAGGACAACCTCAGCCCGCCGACTGCCTTTCCGGGCACCCGCTTCAAGGTCGATTGGAAAGACGGCTACATACCTCTGATGGACCATTGGGACGGCGGCACGCAAGGCTACCTGAACAACGGCTTCATGCTCGGCCACGTGGTGAAGAACTACCGCGTGATGTTCGAACACGGCATCCATCCCCAGGGCAGCTACCAGGACGTGTTCGGCTACATCCCGCCCGACCAGGATTTCAACCCCAACCACCCCAGCACGCGCACGGATTCCATGAATTACCGGGCCGGCGTCCTTCGCTGGGTTCGGAACAACCTGGGAATCGTGGGCACGGAGGCCGGGTCCGATTGGGTGATCCCCTACGTGGACTACACCACGCCCCGCGCCAACCGCGGCGCCAACACCGGCACTGACCCCAACCACCAGGACGCCATCACGGTCCCGCTTTACGACCTCGTGTATCATGACGCGGTGGTAACCACCGGCGGGTCCGGAAACCTTCGCGGGATGCTCTACGGCTGGGCCTCGGGACTGACAGGGCGAGGCGGCACGCAAATCAGCGTCGATCAAGTGCGGCGGCTGGCGGCGCTGCACGGCAGAATCGGCTTGCTCGAAATGACCAACCACGAATTCCTCGACAAGGCTCGCCGTAAGGAGCGGACCACGTTCGCGGACGGCACCACCGTGACCGTGGACTGGGAGGCGAACACAGTCGAGATCCGGCCCGATGTCCAGACGGGGCGCTGAAGGTTCCGTGCAGACCCGGATGCTAAACTGTGGCTTACATGGCTTTAGCGTCGCACCAGGCTGAAGTCGCCGCCGAATCCACCGCGGTGATCTTCAACATCATGCGGTTTTCCACGCAGGATGGGCCGGGAATCCGCACCACCGTCTTTTTCAAGGGTTGTCCGCTCTCCTGCTGGTGGTGCCATAATCCCGAAAGCCAACGGCTGCAACCCGAGCTGCTGTATCTCGAGGAGCACTGCCGTCATTGCGGCGATTGCGTGCTGGCCTGTCCGCAACACGCCATCGAGCAGGTGGACGGCACGGTGCGCACCTCCGCCCTCTGCCGCCGTTGCGGCCAATGCACCGAGGTCTGCCAGGCGGAAGCGCGCCAGATCGCGGGCCGGCGGATGACCGTCGGCGAGCTGGTCGCGGAGATCGAGCGAGACCTCATTTTCTTCGAGGAGTCCGGAGGCGGTGTGACGCTTTCGGGAGGGGAACCCCTGGCCCAGCCGCGATTCGTTTCCGCGCTGCTCGGCGCCTGCCGGGAGCGGGGCATCGGCACCGTGCTCGATACCTGCGGCTACGCGCCCAGCGGCGTGTTCCTGACCGTGGCGCTCGCGGCCGATCTGGTGCTGTTCGATCTCAAGCTGATGGACCCCGTCAAGCACAAACAGTACACGGGCGTTTCGAACCGGCGGATTCTCGGTAACCTGGAGGAGTTGGTGACGCGCGGCCGACCGGTGACCGTGCGCATTCCCGTCATGCCGGGGATCAACGACGCGGATGACGAGATCCGGCAATTTGCCCGGTACCTGTCGGAGCTTCCGGCGAGGCAGGTCGAGCTGCTGCCCTACCACCATATAGGCGCCGGCAAATATAAGCGGCTCGGATTGCCTTACCGGCTGCCGGACGCGCCGCGGCCCTCGGCGGCCGATCTGGCGCGCTTCCGCGACGCCCTGACGCGGGCCGGTTTGAACGTTAGAGTTAGACTGTAGCCATGACGGATCGAGTAGCGAAACTCCGCCAAGCGAGCCTGGACACGAAGCCCTGGCTCTCCATCGAGCGCGCCAAACTCCTGACCCAGTTCTATGATCGGCAGACCGCGCCACTATCTGTACCCCTGCTGCGCGCCTCCGCGCTGGCGTACATCATGGAGCATCGCACCATCTCCATCGGCCCCGGCGAGCTGATTGTGGGGGAGCGGGGGCCCGCGCCCAAGGGCACGCCGACGTTTCCCGAGCTGTGCTGCCACAGCATGGAGGACTTTCGAATCCTCGACTCGCGCGAAAAAATCTCCTACACGGTGAGCGAGGAGGCCCAGCGCATCCAGCGCGAGGAAATCATCCCCTACTGGCAGGGCCGCGGCATGCGCGACCGCATCTTCGCCGAGATGGAGCCTGCCTGGAAGGACGCTTACGAAGCGGGCATCTACACCGAGTTCATGGAGCAGCGGTCGCCGGGCCACACGGTCCTGGGGGACGTGATTTACCGCAAGGGCCTCGCCGATCTGAAAACCGAGGTGGCCGAAAGCCTGGCCCGCCTGGATTTCTTCAATGACCCGGAAGCCTACGACAAGCAGCAGGAGCTCCAGGCCATGGCGGTGGCCGCCGACGCGGTGATCCGCTTTGCCGGGCGCCATGCGGAGCTGGCGGAGCGCATGGCGGCCCGCGAGACCGATGCGCGCTGCAAATCCGAGCTAGAGCAAATCGCGAGGGTCTGCCGGCGCGTGCCCGCGCACCCGCCCCGTAACTTCCGGGAGGCGCTGCAATCTTACTGGTTCGTCCACCTGGGCGTGGTCACCGAGCTGAACACCTGGGATTCATTTTGCCCCGGCCATCTCGACCAGCATTTGTACCCGTTCTACCAGCGCGAAATCGACGCCGGCTCGCTCACCCGGGAACAGGCGCGGGAGCTGCTCGAATGCTTCTGGGTGAAATTCAACAACCAGCCCGCGCCGCCCAAAGTGGGCGTCACCGCGGCCGAGAGCGGCACCTACACGGACTTCTGCAACATCAATACCGGCGGCCTCAAACCGGACGGCTCATCGGCGGTGAACGACCTGACGTACCTCATCCTCGACGTGATCGACGAGATGCGCCTGTTGCAGCCTTCCTCGAACCTGCAGTTAAGCCGGAAGAGCCCCGACCGCTTCCTCAAGCGGGGCCTCGAGATTGTCCGCAAGGGTTGGGGCCAGCCGTCGATCTTCAACGCCGACATGGTGGTGGAAGAGTTGCTGCGCCAAGGCAAGTCCATCGAGGACGCGCGCGCCGGCGGCACTTCCGGCTGCGTCGAGACCGGCGCGTTCGGCAAGGAAGCCTACATCCTGACGGGGTACTTCAACCTGCCCAAGGTGCTCGAGATCGCGCTCAACAACGGCCTAGACCCGCGGACCGGCAAGAAGATCGGAATCGAGACCGGCCAATTCCCAACGTATGCGGATGTGTTCGCGGCATTTCGTAGCCAGTTACATCACTTCATCGACATCAAGATCCGCGGCAACAACGTCATCGAACGGCTCTACGCGCGCCACATGCCGGCGCCGTTCCTGTCGCTGCTGGTCGAGGATTGCATCGTCAAAGGCAAGGACTACCACGACGGCGGCCCGCGCTACAATTCCACCTACATCATGGCCGTTGCCCCCGGCACGTGTACGGATAGCCTCGCCGCCATCCGGTACCACGTTTTCGATCGCAAGACGCTTACTATGACCGATCTGCTGGAAGCGCTCGCTGCCAATTTCGAGGGCCGCGAGACCACTCGCCTGATGTTGTGGAACAAGACTCCCAAGTACGGCAACGACGACGACTACGCCGACGCCATTCTCGCGCAAGTCTTCGACGCGTTCTTCGAGGAGGTCAATGGACGTCCCAACACCAAGGGCGGCGCCTACCGTGTGAACTATCTTTCCACCACCTGCCACGTCTATTTCGGCTCCGTGACCGGCGCGACTCCCGACGGCCGCAAGGCCTGGGAGCCGCACTCCGACGGCATTTCGCCGGCCCAAGGCGCGGACCGCCGCGGCCCCACCGCGGTCATCAAATCAGCCTCCAAGATGGACCACGCGCGCACCGGCGGCACGCTGCTGAACCAGAAGTTCACCCCCAAGACCGTCGAGGGAGAAGAGGGCCTCGACAACCTGGCGCACCTGGTGCGCGCGTACTTCAAGCTCGACGGCCATCACATCCAGTTCAACGTGGTGACGGCGGAGACGCTGCGCGAGGCGCAGGCGCATTCCGAGAGCCATCGCGACTTGATCGTGCGCGTAGCCGGCTACAGCGACTACTTCTGCGACCTCACCACCGCGCTGCAGGACGAGATCATCGCCCGCACCGAGCAGTCGGGGTTTTAGGGCATTATTTCGGGGACAGGCTACGAAACCCCGAAACTCGGTGGCCGTCCTGCTCCCGGGCTTTCGCAGCCTCTCCCTGAAACGGACCTAATGCGCTTAGAGCCGATCTTCCGGGGCAGGTTCGGTGGCGGGAACCTTGTCCAGCGCGGCCAGGAAACGTTCGCGGCTGGCGCGTTCGGCCATCTGCTCAACGCGGGCCCAGCCGGATAGTTGCTCGGCCAACGCCGCGGCAACGATCCGTTCCACGGAAACCTGCTGCCGCGCCGCCAGTTCGGCCATCTGCCGGTACACGGCGTCCGGAACTGTCACGTTGAGAGTCATGGCGCCTCTCCTATCATCGCAGGGAATTCTCGCGGCGCGATCACTCGAATGCCGAAAGCCTGAAGCAAGCGCACGGGGTTCTAGCGGCCGGCCGGCAGAGTGTAGAAGCTGTACGTAGACTTCCATCTGAATTCGGCCCCCGGCTCGATCGCAATCGCCACAAAGGGCTCCATGGCAACCACGCTGCGGATCGACCACAAGGATTCGCGCGCCAGCGGGCGATCCGAACTGATCTTCATGCCCGCACCCAGCTTGGTGCTCTCGATGCGGATCTCGCTGTCGTTGGGGCTGTCACTGAACCCCTCCAACGGGGTGGTCACGACATCCCGGCCCTCCAGCGTCTTCAGGTACACGATCCGATTCCCGCGAATCTCGGCCAGTTCTTTGTTGGGAGGGCGCTGGGTTCGAATCTGGAATGGCACGGTGATCACCAGGGGTGCGCCGAGCGGCTGGTTATCCAGCACCAGAAAATTGTGATTGTAGACCGTGGTCCGGATCGGGTGGGTTCCCGTGTTTTTCAAGCTGTGCTCCAAAACCATCTCCGGTTTGCCTTTCACCAGCCGCAGCGCTTTCCGGTAGATATAACCATAGCCGGACGACGAATCGGTAAGCTCCTGGGTGAAATCGATGGAATCGCGAGATTTCCCGATGGTCCACTTCCCTGGGTCGACGATCTCGTACAAGCGGTAATTGTCGTACCTGTCTTCGTCCCGCCTCCCCAGAACGCCGACGCCGATTTTGATGAATCGGCCGCCGGGCTTGGCCTCCTCCCATCCCACTTGTCCGAACTCATCGACGGGACCGGTGATCGAACTACAAGGTCCGCCGACAATTTCCGTCCCTTCGTACACAAAGTCGCGAACCTTCGGGTCCGTCCTCTGGACCCACGGTCCGTAATAGTTGTGTCCCTTGTATTGCAGGCTGTAGACGACTCCCGACCAATCGAACCGCGTTCCGCGATAGTATCCGTTTTGCGCGTCCGGCAGGTAGATCTTTGCCCGAATCCGGCCATTCGCGATCTCCGCGTCCGGGAAGTCCGCCGCCGGCAGCAGTCCCATGCACACGGCCATGGAAGCCGGAACCAAAATCTTTGCCATCATCGAATGGATTATTGCATGATGGCCGGCGGGGGGTAAATACCCAAGTACGGCAACGACGACGATGACCGCGCCCGGCAACTGAATTCGCGCGGCTGCACCTTTCGCCAGGATTGCAGGTTCAATTCTGTTTCAGTTGCCCTTACTCCGCCTGCGGCGGTATGATGGCGGTCACGAACTCAGGAGGCTTCCCGTGCTCACCAGAAGAGCTTTTGCCGCGCGTATCGGTCTTGGCGCAGCGGCTGTTCGCATATTGCCGGAGATGGCCTACGCGCAGCGCGCGCTCGTCAGGGCCGGCGATCTCCCCAAGGACATGGTGTGGCTGAATGCCAATGAGAATCCCGCCGGTCCGCCATCGGCGTCGCTGGCCGCCATGCGGGAAGCGCTGCCCACATCCGGGCGGTACAACTACCAGGCATTCGGCGATATCTACGCCGCCGTGGCGAAAAGCGAGGATCTCCAGCCCGGCCAGACCATTGTCGGCGCCGGCTCCAGCGAAGTGCTCCAACTGGCCATCGACGCCTTCACTTCCCCAACGCGCCCGCTGATCACCATCACCCCGACCTTTGAGGGCCCCCTGGAAGTGGCCCGCGGGCTCGGCCGGCCGGTGGTCCTTACCAGGCTGCTGCCCGACTACAGCGCCGACGTTCACAAACTGGTGGAAGAGGCCGGCAAAGCGCATGGCGGCCTGATCTACCTCTGCAACCCCAACAACCCCACCTCCGCCATCACCACGCGCAAAGACCTCGAATGGCTGGTGGGCAACCTGCCCGCCAACACCATCCTGCTGGTGGACGAAGCCTACATCCACTTCGGCGAGAGCCCCGACCTGGTGAGCGCGCTGCCCTATGTGCGCCAGGGCAAGGACGTGATTGTGACGCGGACCTTCTCCAAGATCTACGGAATGGCCGGCCTGCGCGTGGGCTTCGGCGCCGCCAAACCGGAGTTGATCCAGCGGATGACGCCCTTGCGCATGGGCGTGATCTCGATTGTGAGCGCGCGCGCCGTGGTGGCCGCGCTGGCCGACCGGGAGAACATTCTGCCCGAGCGGCACGCCTCGCTCGTCCAGACGCGGCGCGAGTTGTGCGACTGGCTCCGCGAGCGCAAGCTGGGCTTCATCGAGCCGCACGCCAACTTCATCATGATCGACGTGGGCCGCAACGCGCGCGAGTTTGTCAACGCCATGCCGCGCCTGGGCGTCGCCCCCGGCCGCCCCTTCCCCCCGCTCGACAACATGCTGCGCGTGACCATCGGCACCGACGCCGAAATGGCCAAGTTCCGCGACGTGTTCTGGAAGGTCTACCGGGGCTAATCGCGAGTGAGGCGCGACCTATAGCAACAACAACGGCTGGATGTCGTTCACCTCGGTCGCACTCGGTCCCACGGGCGATGGACCGGCGCGGGGCCAGATTGTGGCAAACTAGTAGGGGACCAAGCCATGGCAGTAGATCACGCCTCCATTTTCAAGACACCGGCGGCGGACGATCCGGTCCTCGCCGAGGCGGTGCGTCGTCTGGTAGCAGCGTATCAGCCGGAGCGCATTTATCTTTTCGGCTCCGTGGCCCGCGGCGACGCTGGTGCCGACAGCGACTACGACCTGCTGGTGGTAGTGCCGGATGATGCGTCCCCGGAACGGCGGCGGAGCCGGCTGGCATACGAGGCGCTCCGCGGCACGGGTACGGCTGCTGACGTGGTCGTCTGCACCAGCCCCTATTTCGAGGATCGCCGGCTATTGAAGGCTTCGCTTCCGGGCACCGTGCTACGCGAAGGGCGACTTCTGCATGGGGCCTGAAAATGCCCGTCTCCAGGACGTTCGAGCCTGGCTCTCGAAGGCGGAACTCGATTTGAAGGCGGCAGCACACGAAATGTCGGCTCCTGCCGAGGGGCTGTGGGGCGACGTCATGTTCCACAGCCAGCAGGCGGCTGAGAAGGCCCTGAAGGCTTTCCTCTCATGGCACGACGTGCCGTTTAGGAAGACGCACAACCTCGAGGAACTCGGCCAGCAGTGCGTGGCATTGGATTCGACGTTGAGGCCAGTCGCCGATCAGTCGGCGCCGCTGACGGAATACGCGTGGAAATTCCGATATCCCGGCGAAATTGATGAGCCCGATCGAGGGGAGGCCGAAGAAGCATTGGCGGCGGCACGGAAGGTATACGGCGCTGTCCTCACCCGACTGCCGTCGAGGGTGCGGTCGTGAGGCCGAAACGCGTCTGTCCCTTTTTCCTCCTACGCGTGACCCTCGGCACCGACGCCGAGATGGCCAGGTTCCCCGACGTCTTCTGGAAGGTCTACAAGGGCCGATCCGCTACCTCGAACGACACCTCGCCGTAGGCCCGTTCAAAGAGTTCCAGGCCGAGCAATATCCGAGCGCACCTCAAGAAGATCTCACGCTCGTCTGCCTGCGGGTACCTCTCGCGAAGGCCCGCCTTCAGCTCGTTCCGGTACATCTCGGACAGCTCAAGCGTCTTCGCCAGCTTTTCCGAGGGCGTCATCTGGCGGCAAATATCGACATAGATCCGCCACGCTTCCGGCGATGTGTTCGCGGGGCGCATGTCTACATGATCGCCGTCGGCGGCGCCGGCTCGTCCGGACTGCCGGCGTTCCGCAGCGGCACCTGGATCATGTAGATCGCCAGTATCGCCAGCACCCCGAAGCCCAGCAGCACGTTCGGCGATTTGAAGATCTCCGGCAGCTTGACGTTCCAGAACTGGCAGGCGGCCAGCGCCAGGCCGGTGAGCGCTTCGCCGGCAATCAGTCCCGAGGCCGTCAGCACACCGGCGTTCTCCACGCGCGCCTTCTGAGCGTCGTTGAAGCCGCGGCGCTCGCGCATCGTGTCCGTGAGCCAGCGGAACACGCCGCCCAGGAAAATCGCGAATGTGGTCTCGAGATTGATGTACATGCCAACCGCAAACAGCATGGGGCTGCGCACCTCCACCAGGATCAACGCAAAGCCCATGAAAATGCCCACCACCACCAGCGGCCAGGGCATGTTGTGGCCCACGATCCCTTGCGCCAGCATGGCCATGAGGCCGGCTTGCGGCGCGGGCAGTTTGAGGTCGCCAAAACCCGTGCCGCCGGCCTTGATATTGCCGGCGTGCAGAATGAACAGCGGGAAGTACAGCACCGCGCTGGCCACGATGATCCCCAGAATGTCGCCGATCTGCATGTACCTCGGCGTGCCGCCCAGAATGTGCCCCACTTTGAGGTCCTGCAACATTTCGCCCGCCACCGCGGAGGAGACGCACACCACCGCCGCGACGCCCAGCACCGCCGCCACTCCGGCATTGCCCGACACGCCGATGGTAACCATCAGCAACGCCGCTATGATCAGGGTCGACAGCGTCAGGCCCGACACCGGGTTATTCGACGAGCCGATCATTCCCACCAGGTTCCCCGAAACCGCGGCGAAGAAGAACCCTAAAATGATCATCACCACCGCCGCCACCACGCCGCCCGAAAGCATGCCGGCATAGTAGGTGTACAGCGCGATCATGCAGAGGAACGTCGCGGCCAGCCCGCCGAACACCACCTTGGCGCTGAGGTCCCGCTGGGTGCGCAGCGTAGATTCCACCTGCGCCCCCGATTTCTTGAGGTCGGAGACCGCCCGCTTCATGCCGATGGCGAGGCTCTTGCGCATGCGGAAAAGCGTATTGCCCGCGCCCACCAGCATGCCGCCCACCGCGATCGGCCGCACGATGAATTTCCAGACCGCCACGTTCATCCCGCCCCAGGACGATTCGGCCGCCCCCGGCGGCAGCAGGTCCTTGAGCTGCGGGCCGAGGAAGTAGATCAGCAGCGGCACCAGCAGACCCCAGGCGACCATACCACCCGCGAAATTCAGCGCGCCGAGTCTCGGGCCGATAATGTATCCCACGCCCAGAAACGCCGGACTCACCGCGGGCGCCGAAAGGGCCGTGATTCCACCCGCGCTCACGGCCAGGGGGTTCGCGCCGACGCCGAGTCTGACCCTGGTGCTCCCCATGCTGCCGATCTTCACCAGAAAGTCGCGGCTCTGGTCGTACAGCTTGAGCGCGCCCAGGGCATAGAGAAAGGCGCCGAATCCCATCGCCTTGAACAGCAGGCCCGCGGCCCTGCCGCCCTGTTGCCCCGCTTTGTGGATCTCCGAAGCGGCCACCGATTCGGGGAACGGCAGGTCCGGATCTTCCACCATCACGCGGCGCAGCAGCGTCACGAACAGGATTCCGAGCACGCCGCCCACCATCATCAGCACCGTGGACTTCCAATAAGCCACGCCGAAATCGAACGACTGCCACGCGCCCGACAGTACAAATGCCGGAATGGTGAAGATGGCGCCCGCGGCCACCGATTCGCCGATCGAGCCCACGGTTCGCGTGATGTTCTCTTCCAGCAGCGAGCCGCCCATCATGCGCAGCAGCGCCATGCCGATCACCGCTGCTGGATAGGTGGCCGCAATCGTCATGCCGGCCTTCAATCCCAGGTACGCATTGGCGGCGCCCAGGATGCCCGTCAGCACCAGGCCGATGAGGACCGCGCGAAACGTGAACTCGCGCATGTCGGTTTTATCCGGCACGTAGGACCGGAATTTCTTTTCCGTTTCGGGAGGCGTCATTGTAATCTCGACCTCACTTTATCACTCAGCGCTTTGCCGTCCACCGTCTTGCCTTTCAGCCGGGCTTGCGCCGCCTTCATCGCCACGCCCATCTGCTTGAGCGAAGTCGCGCCGGTCTCGGCCAGCGCTTCGGCGATGGCAGCCTCGATCTCCTGCTCCGTCGCGCCCGCCGGCAGGTAGCTTTCGATCAGCGCGCGCTCGGCCTCTTCCTTTTCCGCCTGTTCCGCGCGGCCGGCTTTGCGAAACGCCTCGGCGGCGTCCATGCGCTGCTTGACCAGCGACTTGAGCACTTGCATTTCGGCCGCTTCGTCGAGCGGCTTGGGCGAATCCACTTTCTGTTTCATGAGCGCGGCCTTGATCATGCGAAGCGCGCTGAGCCGCGCCTCGTCCCGGCTTTTCATGGCCGCCACCATGGCTTGCGACACTTGATCGATAAGGGGCATATTGTCTGATATTCTAGAAGACTAACCACCATAATGTACATCCGGAAACAACGTTTATTAACGCCCGGACCGACGCCTCTCTATCCGCCGGCCCTCCACGCCATGATGGCGTCCGACATTCATCACCGCACCGAAGACTTCCGCAAGGCCTATCGCTCGTGCCTGGCGGATCTCAAGGAGGTGATGGGAACCTCCCACGACCTCCTCATGTTCGCCGCCTCGGGCACCGGTGCCATGGATGCCGCCGTCTCCAACCTCTTTTCCAAGGGTGACAAGGTGATTGTCTGCTCCGCCGGAAAATTCGGCGAGCGCTGGGCCGAGATCGCCAAGGCTTACGGGCTCGACGCCACCGTCCTCACCGCGCCCTATGGCGACGTGGTGACTCCCCAGCGGGTGGAAGCCGCGCTGGCCCAGGAGCCTGCCACCAAGGGCGTCTTTGTGCAGGCTTCGGAAACTTCGACCGGCGCCATGCACGACGTCGAAGCCATGGGCCGGGCCATTTCGAGGACCGGCGCGATTTTCGTCGTGGATGCCATCACCGGCTTCGGCACCATGCCAATCGACATCGACGGATGGGGACTGGACGTGGCCATCGGCGGCTCGCAAAAGGCTTTCATGATTCCGCCGGGCCTCGCGTTTATGGCCGTCAGCCCCAAAGCCTGGAAACTCGCCGAGACCGCCACCCTGCCGCACTACTACTTTAACCTCAAGAAGGAAAAGAAGAGCGGCGACGCGGGCGAATCGAGCTGGACTCCTTCCACTTCCCTCATCCTCGCGCTGGCCGAGGCGCTGCGCTACGTGAAGCAGATCGGCATGCCGCACCTCATCGTGAACGCTCAGTTGCTGGCCCGGGCCACCCGCGCCGCCGTGCAAGCGCTGGGCTTGGAACTGTTCGCGCCGGGTTCGCCGGGCTCTTCGGTGACCGCCGTCAAGGCGCCGGCCGGTATGGATTCCGGCGTCATCGTCAAGGAATTCCGCACTTGCTTCGGAGCCATCATCGCCAACGGCCAGGGCGTCATGAAGGGTCAGATCTTCCGCATCGCCCACCTGGGCTATTTCGATTTCGCGGACCTGTTTGGCGTCGTCGCCGAGCTGGAAATCATTCTCCGCGCCAACGGGTATCCCGTCGAGTATGGAACCGGCGTCGCCGCCGTCGAAGAGATTTACGCGCACGCTGCCGTCGAACCTCAAACCGTAAAGGCATAATCGAACCACCATGAATATTCTCATTGCCGAGCCTCTCGCTCCGGCCGGGATCGAGTTATTTCGGTCCCAGCCCGGTTGGAACACCATCGTCTCCAATCCCAAAGAATATGCCCAGCACCTGCCGCAGGCCGACGCGCTCCTGGTGCGCAGCGCCGTGCAAGTGAACGCGGCGGTGCTGGAACAGGCGCCCAAACTGCGCGTCATCGGGCGCGCCGGCGTGGGGGTGGATAACGTCGATCTCGACGCCGCCACCGAAGCCGGCGTGCTGGTCATGAATACGCCCGGCGGCAACGCCGTCTCCGTGGCCGAGCACACCCTGGCGCTCATGCTCGCCATGGCGCGCCGTATCCCCCAGGCCAGCGCCTCTACGCGCGCCGGCAAGTGGGAAAAGAAAAAGCTCATGGGCAACGAGTTGCGCGGCAAGACGCTGGGCATCATCGGTCTCGGCAGTATCGGCCGCGAAGTGGTCAAGCGGGCGCGTGCTTTCGAGATGCGCATCGTGGCGCACGATCCCTACGTGACTTCCAAGCTGGCGCAGGACCTCGCCGTCGAGCTGGTCGGCTTGCCGGCCCTCTACGGCGCCAGCGACTACATCTCGCTCCACGTGGCCACCACGCCCGAAACCGAGGGGATGCTCTCGCGCGAGGCCTTCCGCCAGATGAAACCGGGCGTCCGCATCGTCAACTGCGCGCGCGGCGAGCTGGTGGATGAGGCGGCGCTCCTGGAAGCCGTTCAATCCGGCAAGGTTGCCGGTGTCGCGCTGGACGTATTCTCCGCCGAGCCGCCGCCCGCCGGATTCCCGCTGTTCTCTTCCGACGCCGTGCTCGCCACGCCGCACATCGGCGGGTCCACCGAGGAGGCGCAGGAGATCGTGGGGGTTCGCATTGCCGAGCAGGTGGTGGAATACCTGAAGAACGGTGTGGCCATCAACGCCGTCAACATGCCCTC
>JBEKSR010000025.1:0-43469 GCA_049516835.1 Bryobacteraceae bacterium
TCGTGACGACACGCTCGCAGCTTGATTGGAGCGGATAGCCGTTCTTGCCCTGGTCGGGATCGCCAATCTCGTCAATGGCCTTTTGCGCGTAGACGCCCTCGGCAATGTACTCGTCCCCGTGGACCACCTCGGCGGCCGTCCTCAAGAACAGGCGGTAGCGACGCGCGCCTTCCCAAAGGTACACAGAAGGTCCACCCGAGTTCAGAGCGGCATCGCTCGCCCCGCCCGATTCCACCAGAACTTGGGCCTTTCCCTGGATTCTGTCTGGCGCGGTCACGGCTTTCTTGGATTCATTGGCCGATGGCTTGCTGGAGCAACCACCCAATGCGGCAAGCGTAAGTACGAGAAAACAGAAGATGCGTGCGTTGCGGTTCATCCGTCATGCCCTCGCTTTCGAGACGTTTTCGTCCGAATCTGAAGGTATCACGGCGCATGATCGCTTACAACCGGTGGGCTTTCTGGAAACTCGCCCCCAAACGACGTTACGTCTCTCGTGAAGTCCTTCCTGTCTCCGAGCCGCCGCGCGTCGTGCTCCACGGCCCCGGCGGACGGAGCGGGTTGCGAGGTTGATGGTGCGACCAGACTCGGTCCAGGCGGCGGTCCGTGGCAGTACTTCCTTCTCAATCCGTGGCTGGATCTCCTGGCCGGCAACCTCGAGGTCGTAGGCGACCTGAAGATTCAACCAATACTGCGGCGATGTGCAAGAATACCGGGCCAGACGCATCGCGGTCTATTCGTATCGCAAAGCTTCCATCGGGTCCACACGAGTTGCCCGGCGCGCCGGAACGTAGGCCGCGAGGAGCGCGACCAGAATCATCATGATGGCGCTGACGGTGATCGCGGCCGTGCCCTTCACGGGAAGATCCGGGACCAGACCGGCGGCTGCGCGCCTGGCCCAGTACGCGAGCGGCGCCCCGATAACGAGGCCGGTGCAGGTCGTCCCGAGCGACTCTCCGAGCACCATCCAGGCGATGCCCCTTCGCGTGGCGCCCAGCGCCATACGGATGCCAATCTCGTTGCTGCGGCGCGCCACCGAATATGCCAGCAGCCCATAAGTGCCGATCGCGGCGAGCAGCGCCCCCAGGGCGCCGAACAACCCCGAGAGCGTGACGACGAGCCGCTCCGGGACGAGGCTGGCGTCCACCTGCTCCTCCAGGGTCGTAATCCGCTCTACCGCTGCATTCTTCAGCACGCCGTTCGCGATTCGGCGGAAATCGCCCGCGACGGCAGCCGGCGCGCCGCGGGTCCGCATCGAAAAGCGCGAGAACAGGCGGCCCTCCTGGAATGCGTTGAGGTAGATAATCCGGCCCGTCGTTTCGCGCGGGTCGATGTACTTCGCGTCGCCCACCTCTCCCACGATTTCGTACGGCTTGGGGTCCCTATCGAACGCGACGTGCTTCCCGAGCGGGTTCCCGTCGCCGAAATAGTGCCGCGCCATGGCTTGGTTGACAATGGCGACGCGCGGGCCGCCTTCGTCCTGTAAGGTGAAGTCGCGGCCGCGCAGCAGCGGCGTGCCGAAGGTCTCGAAGTATTTCGGCCCGACCCAGTTCTCCGCCAGGTAGCGCAATTCTCCGGGTTTGTCCTGATAACCCTCCACCGTCGCGTCGCGGTTGGCGCCGGCGCCCAGGACTGGAGTCGTTCCACTAAGCGTGACCGAGCGCACCTGCGGAAGCGCCCGCAGGCGCTCCAGTATCTCCTGGTACGGGCGAGCCAGTTGCGCGCGGTTGTATCCGGTGCGTGACGGGTCAAGCGTCGCCAGCAAGACATGATCGCGCTCGAAGCCCAAGCCGGCATAGATGTTCGAGAGGTGCAGAATGAACATGCTGGCGACGCTCAGCAACCCCACGGACAGAGCCACCTGGGCCGTCACCAGGGCCTTTCCAAAGTGCCGCCGGAAGCGGGTATCGCCGCCCTTCCCCGCTTCGCGCAGCGACGCGGCCGGGGCGGTGCTCCAGGCGTGCAACACGGGCCAGATTCCAAACAGCAGCCCCGTCAGCAACGCCAATCCCGCGGTGAACAGCAGCACGTGGGCGTCGGGGACCGGGTGAATCTCCAGACGATCACGCCCGCTCGCCACGATCCTCAGCAGCGCTATGACGCCGAGATACGCCACGCCGATACCCAGCAGCGTCCCCGACCCCGAGAGCAGCAGGGACTCCGTGAGCGCCTGCCGCGCCAGACGCCAACGGTCCGCGCCGAGCGCGACCCGCAACGCCAATTCGCGCTGCCGCGCGGCTGCGCGCGCCGCCAGCATGCCCGCCACGTTGGCACACGCCAGCAGGAGCAGCAAAGCCACCAGGCCCATCAGCAGGAGGAGCGGCCTGGCGAACTGGTCGCGCGCCCGGGACAGGCCGGCGCTCGCGCTCTCCATTTCGAACCGCATGGCGCTCAAGAACATCTTCTCCCTGCCAGCCGGCTCTTCGGCGACGGCTTGCCGGAATAGAACCGCCATCTCCGCGCGCGCCTGGCCGAGACCCACACCCGGTTTCAGGCGCCCGACCAGCATCACGTTGCCGTTCTTCTCGAGACTGCCCCCGGGGACCAGCGACGGCAGCAGGGCCTCCGGCAGCCACATGTCCTGCGGGTTATCGAGGATCAATCCCCGGAACCCGCGCGCCGCCACTCCGGCTATCGTCACCGGAAAACCGTCCACCACGATCCGCTTGCCGACGATGGCGGGGTCGAGGTTGAAACGGTCCTTCCAATACGACCAGCTCACCACGGCCACCGGGTTGGGCGCGCTCAACCGGTCGTCTTCGGGCCCGAAGAGACGGCCGAGCGCGGGCTTCACGCCGAGCATCGGGAAGAAATTGCCGGTCACGCATGTGCCGCTGACCCGCTCCGCCTGGGGCCCCCGATCGCGCACATGAAAGAAGACCCCGAAATCGTAATTGATGCCGGACATCCCCGTGAGCGCCGAAAAGACGTGGTTGTGCGCGAGAAAGTACTGGTATAGCCGCCAGGAGAACGTGTTGAAGTGCGGCTCGTCCTGAAACCGGTGCAGAGGTTCCACGAGCTGCTCGGGATGCTCGACCGGCAGCCGGCGCAGCATCAGCGTGTTGACGAGGCTGAAGATGGCCGTATTGGCCCCGATGCCCAGCGCCAGCAGCAGGAGGGTAACGGCCGTAAATCCGGGACTGCGCCGCATGCCGCGAAGCGCATAGCATACATCCTGCCACAGCTTTTCGAAGGAACTCCATCCCCGCATCTCGCGCGTGGTCTCCTCGACGAGCGTCCGGTTGCCAAACTCCCGGCGGGCGGCTGCTTCGGCCGCTCGCGGATCCTCCCCTCGTTCGATCCGATCCCGCGTGGCCATGGCCAGATGGGCCCGAATCTCCTCGTCCAACTCTCGGTCGCGGCGTCCGCGGCGGAACAACAGCCACATGCTCATGCCTGGCCCTCGCTTTCACCGGGATTCATGAGGCTGGCGATGGCGGCACTCAACTGGTTCCACCGGCCCTGCTCGCTGACAAGCTGCCTTTTGCCCGCCGCTGTGAGCTGATAGTACTTGGCTCGCTGGTTGTGCTCCGAAGCTCTCCATTCGGACCTGATCCAACCTTGCTTTTCCAGCCGATGCAGCGCCGGGTACAGGGACCCGGTCTCCACCTGTAGAACCTGGCTAGAGCCGGAACGAATCGCCTGGCCGACGCCGTAACCGTGCTCTGGCCCCCAGCTCAGAGTCTGAAGGATCAGCATGTCGAGAGTGCCTTGGAGCAACTCGATCCGATTCTTGTAGCCTTCTCGCCTGGCCATAGCTGTAGCCATTCTACATCCATGACCAGTAGATAGTCTACAGCCTAGCTGGGTCCCACTCTGACATATAGGCCGCGATGTGACGCATGTGTCTTCCCTGACGCCGTAGTGTTTACGGCCCGCACCGGATTCTCTGCTCGAAGATGCTCGTTCTCACCGGTTCGAGAAGGATCTCGGCTGGGCGCCCAGTCTGGATGGGCGTGCCAGTCTTGCGCGTACGCCATTGGTCCAAAAGCAACAGGGGTGGCCGCCGCATTCCCGGAGATCGCCGGATACTCCGACGAATCGATGCTTTCGGAGTAGCCTGCCCCGCCTTTGCCCGGTAGACCGCTACCGGACGGGCTTCAACAGCCCTTCCAAGCCGAGCCAGTCGTGGAATCGGTCGACCCAGGAGTCGGTCGGCAGACCCAGCTTCCGCATGCCGAATCCGTGTGAGCCTTTCAAGTAGATGTGCATTTCGGCGGGGATGTTGGCTTTCTTCCATGCGGTGTAAAGCCGGACGGTGTTATCCACGGACGAAAGGGTTGCGTCGTCGTCGGCGTGCACCAGGAAGAGCGGCGGCGCGTCCGCCGGGACGGTGATGTCGGGAGGCAAGGCCGGATAAATCGGCGCCGCGAAGTTGGGCCGGCTGGCGGCATCGTGGTGCAATGCGACGGCCGCGGCCACGTATCCGCCGGCCGAGAAGCCGATGATCCCGATGCGGTCCGGCGCGATGCCCCACTCCGCGGCGCGGGAACGCACGACGCGCACCGCCTGTTGCCCGTCCGCCAAGGCGAAAGCGGTGGCGGTCTGGAGGCGATCCCGCATGGTGGCGGGGTCTTTCTCGCCATCGTTGCCGGTGCGCATGACGCGGTACTTGAGGACGAACGCAGCCACGCCGTTGGAATTCAGCCAGCGCGCCAGATCGGTTCCCTCGTAATCGATGGCTAGGTATCGAAACCCGCCGCCCGGACAGACGATCCAGGCCGTCCCGGTAGCTTTGGCGCTCTCGGGAAGATATTCGAGCAGTACCGGATGCGTGACGTTGGCGATGCGCCGTACGTGGTCCTGCTGCCCGATGGTCTCCTGTTCCGCGTAAGTAGCGTTCTCCGACCCTGGCGCGGCGCCGGGATACAGAGGAATCTCCCGGGGCTCGGCCGCAAAAGCCGCGGCAGCCAGCAGAATGCCGGTAAGTGTTCTCATGCCCAGGAGTCTACCACGGCGTCAGTCCATTACCAGGCCCCCGTTCCCATGCAGAGTCGCGCCGGTGATGTAGCCCGCCGCAGGGGAGGCCAGGAAGACAATGGCGCTGGCGATCTCCTCCGGCTCGCCGAAGGGCCGCAAGGGCGTCTGCCCGATCCACTCTTCCTCGCGGCCGGCGGAACGCTCCAGCAGCATGCCGGTCCGGATGCGCCGAGGCGCCACCAGGTTCACTGTGATTCCGTGTTCGCCAGCCTCTTTGGCCAGCGAAAATGTAAAGCCGAGCGGTCCCGCCTCGGTCGCCGCCGCGGATCTCTTCCACCACCTCGGCGGCTTGCGCCTGGCTGGCCGAGTAATGCACGCCGACCGCCGCGCCGTGGGCCGCCAGCGCCAGGCAGGTCGCACGCCCGATGCCTCTCGATCCTCCCGTGACCACGGCCGCGTGGCCCCGTAGGTTCAGGTCGACGAGATACTGATTCGGGTTCATGCCCGCCGGCGCTACGCCAGTTTCTGAACCCGCTCCGCCAACGGGGGGTGGGACGAAAAGTATTCCGTCAATCCGGCATTGCCGCTCGATACCCGCGCCAACCGGCGCAGAGCGCGCGCAGCGGCGCGGGGATCGAAACCGGCGGCTGCCGCGAGCCGGGCGCCTTCGCCATCCGCCTCCAGCTCCAGTTCCCTCGAATACCCTTGATTGAGCAGTTGCCGAAGCATCGGGCCCGCACCCGAGAGCCGCGCCGTCACCGCATGCAGGAACGCGCGGGCCGTGAGCTGGCTCCTGGCATGGCCGCGTAAGACGTGCCCCATTTCGTGCCCCAGGAGAAAGGCCAGCTCGTCCCGGTCTTGCGCGCACAGATCGAGCAGCGGCTCGGTGATGAAGACGAAGCCGCCCGGCAGCGCATAGGCATTCGATAAGCCGGCGCGGACCAGGCTGAAGCGAAACTCGCGGCGGCGGTCCTTCACGGCATCCGCCAGTCTGGACCCAACCGCGGCCACGACTTCCTGCTTCTCGGGCGGGGCCTTGCCTGAGAACTGCGCGGCGAACTGCCGGGCACACTCACGTCCGTATTCGTACTCAGCCTGAATGGCTTCGGCTTCGGTTCCGGCGAACCAACTCCACATCCACTTCGCCTGCCGGAAGGGCTTCCTGGAGCGGCCGCCGAGCCATGCGCCCAAACGGGGCAAGAGTTTCGCCCCAAAGAACAGGAGCAGTCCGGCGATTACGAGCAGCCTCAGCAATCCCAATCTCCGTCACGCACGGCTTCATCGTACCGCACCGAACGCCCCTGCCCGCCGATCATAACGACGCGAGGCGCGGTAACATGATGCCATGATCGAAATGATCCGATCGCTGTTTCATCATCAGGAATGGGCTGACACAGCGCTCTTGCGGGCGGTACAAGCGCACGTGGCAGCGGAGAAAGACTCACCGCTCCGCTCGACCCTCCACCACATTGTGACGGTCCAGCGGGCTTTCCTGTCCCTCTTTCTGGAGCGGCCATTCGACATGCAAAAGGAGCTGCAAGCGCCGGCTTCACTCGCCGGGGAGGAGCGCCTTTTCATCGACACACATCGCGAGGAGCTGTCCTTTGTCACCAGCCTGGGCGAATCGGATCTTGCACGAGTCATCGAGATGCCGTGGATTCCCGGCTCGCGCCCTTCACTCGCCGAGGCGCTCATTCAGGTCGTAATGCACAGTCAGAATCACCGCGGCCAATGTCTTTCGCGCTTGCGAACACTTGGCGGTACTCCCCCGACCCTGGACTTCATTATCTGGCTCAAGGATCGTCCTGTACCGCTCTCCGCTGGCTGACCTGCCCCCACGTCAATCTGACCGCCAGAGGAAACATGTGTCCTGGCTTTTGTCTTGGCGTAAGCTAGTGGAAGGAGAACGACCATGGCTGACGAGATTTCACGCGTTGTGTATTACGTAGCAGCAATCCCGCACAAGGCCGGGGAAGGCGCCCGGATCTTGACGGCTTTCAAAGACGCGGGACTGAACCTGATGGGCTGCCTGGGATACCGGAAAACGGCCCAGAGCGCCGAGATCGTCTTGGTTCTGGACGAGAAGGCGCCGGGAGTCGGCGCCGCAGGCAAGAAAGCCGCCCTCGCCCTGGGCAAGAAGCAGAAGGCGTTCCTGGTGAACGGCGAAGACCGTCCCGGCGCCGTGGCCGAGTTGATGTGCAAACTGGCGGAAGCGGGCATCAACGTGACCTCGCTGCATGCCCTGTGCGCCGGCGCGGGCCGCTTCGGCGCACTCATCTCAGTCGAGCCGGCCGACGTGCGGAAAGCGGCTAAAGCTCTGGGAGTGGTGTAGATTGCCGATCGTCGGATGGCTGGCGGCAGCCGCGGCGGTGGCGCTGTGCTCTGCTCCGTTCCTGGCGGCGCAGGACACCAGGTACCCTCCGCAAGGGGAGCAGTTTCCCGGCCCGCCGGCCAAGACCGACACCGCCGACTGGCTGAAAGAGATAAAGCAGTATCGCGAGGAGCGCCGCATCCGCGCCGGGCTGAGCGGCGAGATCTACGATCGGCCCGAGTTCGAGTGGACGCAAAGCAGCTTCGTGCAACCTCAGTCCATGGTCGAAGACCGCTACTTGTACGACCCCGCCGCCCGGCGCTACACGGTGGATCGGTTCCTGGCGGACCTGGACAAGCGCTACGGCGGGATCGACAGCGTTCTGCTCTGGCCGGTTTATCCCAACATCGGAATCGACAACCGCAACCAGTTCGACCTGCTGCGCGACATGCCCGGCGGGATTGCGGGGCTGCGGGAGATGGTGGCGGAGTTTCACCGGCGCGGCGTCCGCGTGTTGTTTCCGCATATGCCCTGGGATATGGGGTCCCGCGCCGAGCCGCTGGGGTTCCCCGAGACCCTTGCCGCCCTGATGAAGGAGACCCGCGCCGACGGCGTGAACGGCGACACCTTCGGCGGCGTGCCGCGAAGCTATCGGACCGCTTCCGACGCGATCGGCCATCCGCTGGTCTTCGAACCCGAGGGCTATTCCGAAAGCGACGAGATGCTGAACTGGGACAGCATGAGCTGGGGCTACTGGAAGTACCCCTTCATCCCCATGGTCAGCCGCGGGAAATGGCTGGAACCCCGGCACATGGTGAATGTGTGCGACCGCTGGAACAAAGACAAGACCGACAACCTGCAATATGCCTTCTTCAACGGGGTTGGTTATGAAACGTGGGAGAACATCTGGGGCATCTGGAACGGCATCACCGAGCGCGATGCCGAAGCCATCCGCCGTGTGGCCAAAATAGAGCGGCGCTTTGCGAAGTATCTGGTAAGCCCGGGCTGGGAACCCCACACGCCCAGCATTCCGTACGGAGTTTTCGCCAGCAAGTTCCCTTTGAACGGCCGGACTTTGTGGACCATCGTGAACCGCACGGTGTATAACATCGACGGCCCACAACTGGAGCTTCGGGCGCTGTCCGGGATGCACTACTTCGACCTTTGGCACGGGGTGGAACTGAAACCCGTGGCAGCCAGCGGCGGCATGGTGCTGTCGTTCCTCATGGAGGCATCGGGCTACGGAGCGGTGCTGGCGCAACCGGAGCCGGCCGATTCGGGGCTGACGGCGTTTCTGGACGAGATGCGCGCGCTGAACGCCCGGCCGCTCTCGTCTTTTCCGAAGGTCTGGCGCTTTCTGCCGCAGCAAATCGTGCCGATCGAGCGCACCGCGCCGGCATCCGAGACGCCCCCAGGCATGATCCGGATACCCGCGACCGCGGAGTTCCGCTTCGAGGTGCACGGCATCGAGATCGAGGGCGGGGATGACATCGGAGTGGACGTGCAGTATCCCGGTGAAGATTCGCCGCGGCGCTACCACGCGCAGACGCTTTCCATCCCGGCGTTTTACATCGACAAGTACCCGGTGACCAACCGGCAGTTTGCGGATTTCCTCGAGGCTACGAAGTATCATCCGGCGGACGATCACAATTTCCTCAAGGATTGGAACGGCGGCCAGTACCCCGCCGGCTGGGAGAACAGGCCCGTCACCTGGGTATCGTTGGAAGATGCGCGCGCCTACGCCCGGTGGGCCGGCAAGCGTTTGCCGCACGAATGGGAGTGGCAGTATGCCGCGCAGGGCCTGGACGGCCGGGCGTACCCGTGGGGCGGAGCCTGGTGCGGCGAGTGCGCTCCTCAGCAAGAGCATGGGCGGGATCTCGGCGGGCCTGCGCCCGTGGATGCGTTTCCCAAAGGGGCGAGCCCGTTCGGCGCGATGGATATGACTGGAAACATCTGGCAATGGACCGACGAATTCCAGGATGAACACACGCGCGCAGCCACGCTCCGCGGCGGCGGGTGCTACCGCCCGTCGGGATCGCGATGGTATTTCCCCTCCGCCTACAAACTCGACGAACATGGAAAGTACCTGCTGATAGCCCCTGCCAAAGACCGCGCCGGCACCTTGGGCTTTCGCTGTGTCAAGGAGGCGCAGTGACAAGGTGGCGCATGCTTCAGCTTGCCCAGACCACAAATGTCGCGCGCACCCTCGGATTGTTGCGTCGTCCACCCCTTTTGTGCCATCATATGACTGTAGTTTGACAGTTCCGCTGATTGAGGCATCTCTTAGCCCGGCACAACCGTTCTATCCTGCCCGCGATTCGCTGCTCTGCAAATTTCAGAAAGAAGACTTAAGTGAAGAATATTTTCGTAGGAAATCTCAGCTTCGGGGCTACCGAAGATGCGGTTCGATCCATGTTTGAGGCGTACGGCACGGTTGATCGTGTGAGCGTCGTGACAGACCGGGAAACCGGACGGGCCAGAGGCTTTGGGTTCGTGGAAATGAGTGTGAATGACGAAGCGGAGCGTGCGATTGCCGCTTTGAATGGCAGGGAGCTCGACGGCAGAGCGCTGAATATCAACGAAGCCCGGCCGAAAGAAGAACGCGGCGGTGGATACCGCGGCAACGGCGGCGGCCAGCGGCAGAACCGACGCTGGTAAGCAGGTCAGGTCAGGTCAGATCAGATCAGATCGAAAAAGGGGGCGGCAGTCGCAACTGCCGCCCCCTTTTTCTTTCTCACCCGAATTCAAATAAATGTATGAATTAGCATATTGAAAGCGTATACTGGGCATTAGTAATTGAGCAACGGTCTGAAGGGAGGGCGTTATGGACGAAGGCCGGTGCCTCATCGACGAGCCGCCCGAACAGGGCGTGCGACGCCGGTCGGTTATTCCGGTGGCCGGAATTGGGGCCTCCGCGGGCGGCTTGGAAGTGTTCAAGCTTCTGCTCGCCGATTTGCCCGCCGACACCGGCTTGGCCATCGTGTTCGTTCAGCATCTCGATCCCAAGCACCACAGCATGCTGGCCGAGATCCTGACGCAAGCCACCACCATGCCAGTCAGCGAGGCGGCCGACGGAATGCCGGTGGAGGCCAACCATGTATACGTCATACCGGCAAACGCCGATCTGACGATGGCACAGGGGGCGCTGCGACTGGCTCCCCGCACGCAAACGCGGGGATTGCACATGCCCATCGACCGGTTCCTGCGGTCGCTGGCCGAAGAGTGCGGAAGCGGGGCCATCGGCGTGATCCTCTCCGGTACGGGTTCGGATGGCTCGGCGGGAATCGAAGCCGTCAAAGCCGCGGGCGGCGTGACATTTGCGCAGGATCGGGCCACCGCGGAGTTCGCCACCATGCCGCAGGCCGCCGCGGGCACCGGCTGCGTGGATTTCGTGCTGCCGCCCGAAGGCATTGCCGCGGAGCTGGTGAGAATTGGCCGGCACCCTTATATGGCGAATGCCGCATCCGCGGAACACGAGCGGCCGGCCGGCGACGAAGAGCGGTTCAGCGCCATCCTGGCCCTGCTGCACGGGGCCACCGGCATCGACTTTTCGCTCTACCGGGAGACGATGGTCAAGCGCCGCATCCTGCGGCGCCTCGCCTTGCAGAATATCGGCGGCCTCGCGGAGTATAGCCAGCGCCTGGAGAACGATTCCGATGAGCTGGCGGCTCTCCAGCGGGATTTGCTGATTACCGTGACCAGCTTCTTCCGCGACCCGGAATCGTTCGAGAGCTTGAAGAAAGTCGTCTTTCCGCGCATCCTCCAGGGCCGGCCCGCGAACGCGGCCATCCGCGTCTGGGTGGCGGGTTGCGCCACGGGAGAAGAGGCTTTCTCGATGGCCATATCGTTGCAGGAATACCTGAACGAAACGGGCGTCGCCTTTCCGGTGCAGATCTTCGCCTCCGATATCAGCCTGCTGGCAATCGAAAAGGCCCGCAGCGGCAGGTACCTCGAGAACATTGCGGCGGACCTGACCCATGAACGCCTGAACCGCTGTTTCACAAAGATCGAAGGCGGCGGCTACCAAGTCAGCAAGAACCTGCGTGAGATGTGCGTCTTCACCAGGCACAATCTGATCGACGATCCGCCGTTTTCGAAGCTGGATTTGATCAGTTGCCGCAACGTGCTGATCTACCTGGGAAGCGTGCAGAAGAACATCATCCCGCTGTTCCATTACGCGCTCAAGCCAACCGGGTTTCTCATGTTGGGCGCATCGGAGGTGGCGGGGTCCAGCGACCTGTTTTCGGCGGTGGACCGCGAGCACCGAATCTATGCCAGGCGGGAAGCGGCGAAGAAGCCGCGCCTGTTTCCCGCGGGCGCCGGCGGTTCACGCCGGGACGCGCCCGTGCCGGGCGCCGGACGCCGGAGGGAACCGCCGGATGCGCCTCTCCAAGGCGATCTCCGGGACCGCCGGATCTCGAGGCTGAAACGGGAACTTGCCGACGCCCAGCAGCAGTTGCTCTCGAAGATCGAAGAGCAGCAGACATCCAGGGAAGAAAGCCAGAACAGGACCGAGGAGGCGCTTTCGGCCAACGAGGAACTGCAAAGCCTCAACGAGGAACTGGAGACCACCAAGGAAGAGCTGCAATCCACCAACCAAGAACTGATCACGGTCAACGACGAGCTGGAGGCCAAGAACGCCGCGCTCACGCAGGCGCGCGATTTCGCTATGTCCATCGTCGAAACCGTCCGGCAGCCCTTGCTGGTGCTGGATACCCAGTTGCGGATCAGGATGGCCAACCGGGCCTTCTGCCGGGCGTTTCAAGTGTCGGCACCGGAAGCCGGGGGCGAGGTGGTCTATTCGCTGGCGCGCGGCAGTTGGGACCTTCCCGGCCTGCGGGATTCCCTCGACAGTCTTCTACAGGGCGGCATCTCGTTCCCGGACTTCGAAGTCGAGCGGGATCTGCCAACTGTCGGGCACAGGATCCTGGTGCTCGGGGGCTGCCGCATCCATCATCTCGGCATGATCCTGCTGGCGGTGGACGACATTACCGAGCGCAGGCTGGCCCAGAATGCCCTCCACAGAAGCGAGGAGCATCTTCGCCAGTCCCAGAAAATGGAGGCCGTCGGCAGGCTGGCCGGCGGCATCGCTCACGACTTCAATAACCTGCTGACGGCGATCATCGGCTACAGCGACCTGCTTCAGGATACGCTGGCGGGCAACCAGCCCGCCATCCAGCAGGTGCTTGAAATCAAGACCGCCGGCGAGAGGGCGGCTTCACTCACGCAACAGTTGCTGTCCTTCAGCCGGCGGCAGGTGCTGCAACCCAAGGTGCTGGACCTGAATGTCATCGTCGGGGACTTCGAGAGAATGCTGCGCCGCCTGGTGGGCGAGCGGATCAAGGTGGCCGTGGCTTGCGCGCCCGGCCTATGGCAAGTGAGGGCCGACCCCGGCGAAATCGGTCGCGCCATCATGAACCTTTCTTTGAACGCCAGGGATGCCATGCCGGACGGCGGCACGCTGTCCATCGAAACGGCCAATGCGGCGCTCTCGGAGGCCGATGCCCGCGGGCAAGACCTGGCGCCGGGCCGCTATGCGATGTTGACGGTGCGCGACACCGGGGTCGGCATGGACGCGGAAATGCAGGCCCACATTTTCGAGCCGTTCTTCACGACGAAAGAGACCGGCAAAGGAACCGGCCTGGGGCTGGCCACGGTTCTGGGAATCGTCGAGCAAAGCGGCGGGGCTATTCGTTGCCAGACCGATCTGGGTCAGGGAACCACCTTCAAAATCTTCCTGCCAGCGGTGGAGGCGCTGGACAACGGAGGGGGGCCAGCCGGAGGCCTCGTTAAAGCGCCGAAGGGATCCGAAGTCATTCTCGTGGTGGAGGATGAAGATGCGGTCCGCAAGCTTGCCCGAACGGTTCTCGAGAACAGCGGGTACGTGGTTCTCGACGCCCGCAACGGACGCGAAGGTCTGGCGTTGTGCAAAGCCCACCAGGGACCGATCGATCTGCTGGTGACCGATGTGGTGATGCCGGAACTGGGCGGACGCGAGCTGGCCCAAGGCGCCCTCAAGCTGCGGCCCGGCATGAGAATCGTGTTCCTGTCCGGACACACGCAGGATGTCATCTTGAAGGAGGGCGTCGAGAAGGGAACCGCCTTCCTCAGAAAGCCTTTTTCGCCCGTCGAACTGACGCACAAGGTTCGCGAGGCCCTGGATTCGGGTGTCAGGCTTGCCGGGTAGCCGGAACCGCCTAGCCCGCGACGATCAGCTCGATGCCTTGCTTCCGGCCCAGGTTGCGCGAGTACTTCTTGTCGGTCGAGTTGTTCCAGTGCTCGTGCACGCCGAGGCTGGCCAGCACGCCGCTCTTGTCGGGATTGTAGACCGTCCCGGAGGGGGGCTTGGCGGCCTGCGCCGCTTCGTGCAGGTAGTTGTCGGCGTTGCCCCGGAGCTGGGTCGCGCGCGGCTCGCTCCTCAGGGCGTCGATCCCCACCGAGTCGATCGCCACGGGGTCCTGCGACATCATCAGGCTGGAAGCCCAGTGGTCGCCGAAGGAGGCCCACTTAAAAACGTTGCCTTCATTCTGCTCGGCGGTATACAAGCCGTCGATCATGTAGAGCATGGTCTTGCCGCCCAGGTGCCGGTGCCCCATCAGGTCCACCAGGGCGTTGTAGGAGCCCACGGGCAGAGTGCGCATCACGTTGCTGTGCAGCGGGCTGGGCGTCCAGCCGCCATTGTTCGGGAAATGGATGGAGCCGAAGTGATTCTTGCCGATCAGTGTCACGCCGGCCATTCCGTGCGGCCGCAGCAACGCCATGTTGATGATGTACTTGGCCGCGGTCACCTGCTCAGCCAGATAGCCCACCGGCACCCCCGCTTTCGAGAACTGAATCGGGTTCGCCATGTCCGGCGTGGCGAAGATCCGCCCGCCCTGATCAAAGTCGCTGCCCACCAGGAACTTCACCGCCTGGAACTGAGGATTGGAATTCGCCCTGATCCTGGTGTAGATGGGTTGGCCGACATTGCGCCCACCGGCGACATCGTAGAGGATGATATCTTCGCCGCGCACGCCGCCGGCTTCGATCAGTTGCGTCACCAGGGCCACGATGGCGTGAGGGCTCGGCAAACCATTCTGCGGTCCCCTGGGAAACATGCCGCCCCGAGCACCCGCGGGAGGGCCGCCACCGCGGTCTCCCCCGCCACGAGCCGCGTCCGGAGGTCCGCCGCCCCGCGGCCCGCCCGCGGAAGCAGCCGCCACCACGCCCCACTCGGGAGTCCGGTCCTGGTTGCAGTTGACCTTGATGGCGATCTGCTCCCCGGGACGGTATCCGGAATTCCCCAGCTTGCGGGTCTCATTGAAGCTCCGGAACAGCGCGTCCCATGCCTGCTTGTCGTTCTTACGGCCCGTCAGGTCCTGGACCATCCGGGAAGTCATGCCGTGCACCACTTTTTGGTCGGTATTGGCATCGTCCCACCAGTGGCCCGTCGCGCCATCCCAACTGGTCGCCTTGGCGTCCTGGACCCACACCACTCTGCCCGGGTGGATTCCCTTCGCAACACCCACGGGGCTGTTGGCCTCATCGGTCGGCTTGAAAGGATCGGCGGCGGGCATGCCCATGAAGCCGCCCCGCTGCTGCGCCATCGCCTCCCGTGTCAGTAAGAGCGGGACATTCACCAGGCCGGCAGCCGGAGCCACGGCCAGCGATCTTAGAAAACATCTTCGATGCATAAACGACTCCTTCCAGATTTCTTATCGAGGATTCTGCCCTGCGGGCCCCCCCACGGGAGGCATCCGCCGGTACCACTGGGCCTTCCGGCTGCTGCTGCCTACATTCTAACCGCATGGAGGGGGATTGGTAAACTGCTTGGTGCCCGGGGCGGGAATCGAACCTTGACGAGGTTTTGAAAACAAGCAAGTTGCTGATTCTAGAATTCTCGGAATGCGTGGTTTTCGGCGGTTCGGAGGTACAAAACTGGTGCAAAATCGGCGCAGGCGGCGACCGTTCAGAATCCGAGGGCATGCTTCACCTCCTGCACGAGCCAGCTTAGGAAGACGATGGTGGCGGCAATCTCGATAGCGTAGAACTTGATCTGGTGGAAAAACCGGTGAGGATTGAAGCGGCGGCGTTGCATACAATCTCCTTCTTCACCGGCTGAAAGAGACTATATGTTGCTCCGCTTTGGAAGCCTACTAAACTATACTATAATGCCCCAGCCGGAGGGCCCATACCACTATAGACTATCATAGCGACTACAGGTCCTTCAGGAGCAAAGCTCACATGGTAGACCCTGCGCCAATTCGAGCATACCACGAAAATCGTACGCGCGGCGATAGATTTCAGGATGCGGTCCCCCTCTCCTTTCCCCTAAACCAAGGGATGGGCCGATCCGCCCTGTCCTTCCTGTTCGTTTTAGAAAACCAGAGAGCCCAACCTAAATAGGGTAGGCAGGGCTCTTTGGCCCCAACTGCTCCCTATCAACGGTTCGGACATCAATAGTGCCAGACCCACAGAAAGGGTCAAGCACTGGAGTTGGGGATAACTCTTCTCCGAGACGTCTGGCGCTTCGGCCGCTTCTCTCGCTTCAAGGAGTGCCACTCGTGGAGGATCAGCCGGGCTCCGGCCAGGATGAAAAGAATGAGGGCGATCAGTTCGGCTACCAGAACTTCGAGCGCCGGGATAGATGGGAGCGCCATGTGTCACCTCTCGAGACCCGCCTAATTATACTGAAAACAGATTTCGCCATTCAGTGAATCTCAAAAAGGGGGACAAAAACAGGGTTCCATGTTTTCGTCCTCATGTCAAGGAAAAAGAAGGCGAAAATGCAGATTCGGAGGAAATGTCTGTGCACGCTCTAAGCGTTTGTACAACAAGGCGTTAGGAAATGTTTTCCACGGGGTCCCACAGCTCATCCGCAACATTTCGACAACGATATGTTTTATCAAGTCGTAGAATCGACGGGAATCGCGCATCCGTGGAGAAAACATCACTTCCAGCCGACCACCTCAACACCCGCGCCCGAAACGTCAGCTACGGAGATTCCCGCCTCGACGAGTATATGAGATACGTGAGGGAGTTCACCGGGCCGGAAAGGTGGAAACTCTTTGATCGGGTGATGGCCGACCGAAGAAGCTACACCTATACGCTCTCGGAATGGCTTAAGATCGAGATCGCGCTGGTGCAGGAGCTTAGGATTCTCGCAAGCTCAAATTCACCTGCATATTCGCGATGAACTGTTTGGCATCAGCGCCCTGTTCACTGCTGTTTTTCCTGATTGGTGCATCTGATTCTCCTTTCAAGTAAAATCGGTAGGGGTGACGTATGGGTTTTCAAACGACGCCCCGAGTTGAAGCCACCGAGAAGTGCACGTTCGCAATCGCGGCGATGCGCGCTGGACCGAAATGGAACTTAAAGAAGCCCTTGCGAAAGCAGGGCAGATTCTGGACGAGGAGCGTGCGGCACCCACAGTCAGCTACAAATTTGACGAGAAAGCTCTAGCAGCGGAGTTCCCCGGTACGTCCGCCGGGGCTGTGCGCGCTCTGGCGATCTCGCTCGGCGAATCGCGACTAGCCCTTATTCGTTCACAGCAACCCCGTCCAGTGCAAGAGGACCCGCGCGTCTGGACCTTTGAGAGCGTCAACTACAACCTGCTCTGCGCGCTGCATGCGCAAATTGCCCCCGATGCACGACCGGCGTTTGTCGAAGGCATCCTGCGGCGTATGGCCTCATCTGGGTGTGGGCGGGCCAAGCTGGCAACGTACCGCCCGTGCTGGAATGGCTCCGTCCTTCCCCTCATCTCCGAATTCTGCGTGCGGAATGGCGCTACGAAGATCTTCTTTAGTGCGTTTTCCCAAATCAAGCCATCGCCTGGGCAAGCAGTGCTGTACCAACACTTGGAAGATGTGATCGCTTTGGACTTCACGGTCTTTAGCGATGCTGAGTACTGCCAGCTTGCCCTCCTTCTTCAATCTTCACGCGTCGATTGGATACAACAGTACTTGCAAAGCCAGCAAACTCATGCCAAGCAGGACTGGGCAGGCAAGTCGGTGACACTCAGTTTCCTGCTCGGTGAGGTGGGCGAAGCCGCCGATTGCCTCGTGGAGGAGTGCAGAAAGGCTCGCTATCTCTACCTCAGAGGTTCTCTGCTCAACGGCCTGAACATTGAAATCAACCAAGACAAGGATGCCGTACAGAGCTACCTGCAACGCCTCGGGTTCACGGAAACGCTTGCGGCCAGCGTTGACGAAGCCGAACGCCTCTATCGTGACGGAAGCACGTTCAACCTGAAGGCCAGCATGGGGCATCTCCGCAGCTTTCTCGAGGGTCTCCATAAAGAAGCCTTTCCCGCTCTACAGGCGAAGTTCGGCGGGAACGTTCCCGGGACCTGGGGTGCCGGGTTGACGTACCTTCGGGACCATGAAGTACTCTCACCGGCCGAGGAAAAGTTCGCAGCCAGTGTCTACACGATCATCAGTGACGAAGCAGTCCATCCGCTGGTAGCCGAGCGAGAGTACGCACGGTTGTTTCGTAACGTTATCATCGAATACGCACTGCTCCTACTCGCTAAGTTGGCGAAGCTCGGTTTGAAGCTGTAACTTTGCAGTTAGCTTACATGCTCCACCGGCCCCGGCCACCGCTTCCGCCCATGGGATACTCATGCGGCAGGCGGTCGGACTCGGAACCACCGCCGTGATAGCAGATTGCCTCTACCAACGCAGCGTTCGCCTCCATCACACCTCGGCACTCGCGAGAAGTTACGCTGGTTTGCTCGCCAAAAGTGACCCACCTGGCCGGCGCGAATGGGCCGTTTGGCGTGAGGCAACAGCGTGTTTTTGGCGCGCGCCAAACACCGCTGGGGGCCAGGTGCCGCCGCTCCAGGCGGTCTCGTTACCCGGCCGCACGCGGTCCGCCTTGCAAAATGATGGCGTTACGCGCCTTTGGCGCGGATGATGGAGAATCAACCCGCACGCCTTCGGCGTGGAGGATATTGCTGGTTCCCGCCTTGCCCTGCGCCAAATCGTGTTCTCGGTGTGGGTCATTCTAACCGAGCACAAATGGGTCACTCTTGCCGGGCGCCGAGGCCATCACACCCTTGAAAAACGCTCCGTATATCGTGTTGCGCTTGCGCCCCGCGGAAACCACTTGGCGCACTACTGGCGCACACGAGACCAAATCGGCGGTCAACTGATCGGCGCTGATCCCCTCCAAGTGCTTGAAAAGGTTGGTGCCCGGGGCGGGAATCGAACCCGCACTCCCGTTGCCGGGAAAAGGATTTTAAGTCCTTTGCGTCTGCCGGTTTCGCCACCCGGGCGCCACTCACCAGTGTAGCCGAAACTGCTCTTCACACCACAGTGGTGGCCTGAAGCCCTCGGAAATACTCCACCGTGAGGCGCAGCCCCTCATCGAGCGGCACGCGCGGCTCCCACGCCAGCACCGCGCGCGCCTTGCCGATATCGGGGCGGCGCTGCTGCGGGTCGTCCTCGGGCAGCGGCTGGAACACGATCTCCGACTGGCTCCCGGTCATGCGGCGGATGCGTTCGGCGAATTCCAGAATCGTCATCTCGTTCGGATTCCCCAGGTTCACCGGGTAGCGCTCTTCGGAGAGCATCAGCCGGCACAGCCCCTCGACCATGTCGCTCACGTAACAGAAGCTGCGCGTTTGCGAGCCATCGCCGAAGACCGTGAGGGGCTGGCCGCGCAGGGCCTGGTCCAGAAACGCCGGCACCACGCGGCCGTCGTCGAGCTGCATGCGCGGGCCGTAGGTGTTGAAGATGCGCGCGATGTTGGTCCGCACGCCGTGCTTGCGGTGATACGCCATGGTGATGGCTTCCGCGAAACGCTTGCTTTCGTCGTAGCAGGAGCGCGGCCCCACCGGGTTCACGTTCCCCCAGTAGGTCTCGACCTGCGGATGGACCAGCGGGTCGCCGTAACATTCCGACGTGGAAGTCAGCAGGTAGCGCGCGCGTTTTTCGCGAGCCAGCTCCAACATGCGGCGCGTGCCGATCGATCCCGCGTCCAGCGTTTCGATGGGATGCTCCAAATAGTCTTTGGGGCTGGCCGGAGAAGCCATGTGCACCACAGCATCGACGGGACCCTCGATGGAGAACGGCTGCGTGATGTCCCGCTCGAGAAAACGGAACCGCGGCTGGCCTTCGAGACGATCCAGGTTGCGGCCGTTCCCCGTCAGAAAATTATCGAGGGCCACCACGCTATGGCCATCCCCCAAAAGACGGTCGCACATGTGCGATCCAATAAACCCCGCGGCCCCTGAGACGACGATGCGCAAGTATCCTCCGAGAAGCCCTATTCTAGCCGACTCTCCGGTGAACATGTTGGACCGCGTTCCGCGACGCGCTGGGCGCGCTGGCGCCAGCGCCGCCGAAGCTGCTGGACATCGCGCGGCTCGTGGCGGCGGGGTTGCCGGAGGAACGGCCGAAAAACGCATCGTGACATTCGGCCGCGCGATGGTATAATCGGCTCTTGGCGCAGCTTGAGCTGCGCCGGCTTCCAGCCGACCTCGAGAGCGGGCGCGTAGCTCAATTGGCAGAGCAAGTGACTCTTAATCACTAGGTTGCAGGTTCGATTCCTGCCGCGCTCACCACTGAAATCAATTGCGTTAGGCGCCATCGAGCAAGTGGGGGCGGATTTCCCGGCCTCGGAAACGCGGGCATTGTGAGTCCAGTCCCGAAAGGAGGATCGCGTGATCGGAGCACTCGTCGCCAAGAAAGCGCTGGCCAGCGCCTTCGATGCCTTGAACCGGCATGACCTGGTGAAGTTCATGTCGGCCTGGCGAGATGACGGGGTCTTTATTTACCCGGGTGACATACCTGAAAGCGGCATTGCTCAGGGAAAGAGCGCCGTCGAGGATTGGTTCCGGCGATTCTTCCAGCAATTCCCGGAAATCCGATTCGATGTTCAGAATATTTGTGTCCGGAATATCTTCGACCTTTCCGGAACCAACGTAGTCGCCGTGCACTGGAATATCCAACTCACGAACCGGGAAGGCAGGGTAGGCCAAAACAGTGGCGTCACGGTAGTGAGTATCAGACGCGGCAAGGTATTCCTCGTAAAGGACTTCATGTTCGATCTTGGAGAGAACTTCAGGCGCAATTGGAGCGCGGTATAGCGCAGTTGGGGCTCGCGCAGAGCCAGGAAGAGGTGACCAGGCCGTGACGCCCTTCCGCTGAGAAGCCGTCCTACCGTTGCACTCTTCCCGAGCCGCCGCTCTTGAGCAGGGCGTTTACCTCGTCCACGGTGAGGCGGTTGAAGTCGCCGGGAACGGAGTGCTTCAGGCAGCTCGCCGCCACCGCGAACTCGAGCGCTTCCTGGTGCGTCGCCAGCTCCAGGAAACCGTAGATCAGGCCTCCGGCGAAGCTGTCGCCCCCGCCCACGCGGTCCACAATGTGGGTGATGTCGTAGTGGCGGCTCACCAGGAATCCCTGGCGGTCGTTGAGGCAGGCCGACCAGCCGTTGTGCGAGGCGCTCCTGGATTCCCGCAGCGTGATGGCGATGGCTCTCAGGTTGGGATACTCCGCCAGCACCTTGTCCGTCAGCTTCTGGTACTGCGCGCGGTCGAGCGATCCCGAGTGCACATCCACTTCGGCCTGGATGCCCAGCGTCATTTGCACGTCTTCTTCGTTGGCAATCGCAATATCCACGTATTTCACCAACTCGCGCATCACCTCTGCGGCCGGCTTTCCCCACTTCCAGAGATTCTTGCGATAGTTGAGGTCGCAGGAAACGGTGAGACCTTTCTCCCGCGCCCGGCGCACCGATTCGAGCGCCAGATCGGCGGCCGAGCCGCTGATGGCCGGGGTGATGCCGGTGATGTGGAACCAGCCCGCGTCCTGGAACACGCGGTCCCAGTCGATATCGCCCGGCTTGGCCAGCGCGATGGCGCTCTGGCCGCGGTCGTAGACCACCTTCGACGGACGCTGGTTGGCGCCGGCCTCGAGGTAGTAGATGCCCACGCGCCCCTTGCCGCGCACGATCTTCGAGGTATCCACGCCCAGCCGCCGCAACTCGCCGATGGCGGCGTCCGCGATGGGATTCTTATCCGGCAGCACGGTTACGTACGCCGACGGCAGGCCGAACGACGCCAGCGCGACGGCTACGTTGGCCTCGCCGCCGCCGAAAGTGGCCACGAATTGGGGAGTCTGCAAGAACCGCTCGAAACCCGGCGGCGCCAGCCGCAACATGATTTCACCGAAAGTGACAGTCGTTTTGGGCATGGGAATCGATCCGAAACATTCGTTTTAGCACAAGCCGCCGCCGCTATACTCAACATTAAGGCAAACACCATGAATCACGAAAGTGAATCGGTCCCATCTTTGACCCGGCGCAGTCTGCTGGGGCAGGCCGTCGGTGCGGCGGCGCTGGCCGCAACGGCCCAGACGCAGCCAGGCGGTGAGAACTCCGCGCCGCGAATCCGGGAGAGCTTCGACTTCGGCTGGAAATTCTTCAAGGGCGACGCGCCCGGCGCGCAACAGCCCGATTTCACCGACGCGCCCTGGAGAGGCCTGGACCTCCCTCACGATTGGAGCATCGAAGGGCCTTACAGCGAGAAGGAGACTGCCCAGGGGAGCCTGCCCGCGGGCATCGGATGGTATCGGAAACGCTTCCGCCTGCCCGAGTCTTCCCGCGGCAGGAAATTCTTCATCGAATTCGAAGGCGTGTTTGAGAACAGCGAGGTGTGGATCAACGGCCAGTATCTCGGCAAACGTCCCTTCGGCTACATCACCTTCTGGTACGACATGACGCCGCACCTCGTTTTCGGCGCCCGCGATAACGTGATCGCCGTGAAGGTGGACAATTCCAACCAGCCTAACTCGCGCTGGTATACCGGCTCGGGCATCTACCGGCACACCTGGCTGCTTACCTCGAACAACGTGCACGTCGCGCACTGGGGGACGTTCGTGACCACGCCGCAGGTATCCGATGCGGCCGCCAGTGTCCAGGTGAAGACCCGGGTCGGGAACGAAGGCAAAGCGGCCGCCGAATGCACGCTGGCCACCAGCATTCTGGACCGGGACGGCAAGGTAATCCAAACCGACGAGACGAGCCAGGAAGTGGGGGTGAACGGCGAGTACGAATTCATGCAGGTGGTGAAGGTGGAAAAGCCCAACCTGTGGTCGGTGGAAACGCCGTACCTCTACACCGTCCGGAGCACCGTGCGGGACCAGAGCGGCATCGTGGACGTGTACGATACGCCGATCGGAATCCGCGAGGCCGTCTTCGACGCGGACAAGGGGTTCGTGCTGAACGGCCAGCGCGTGAAAATCAACGGCGTGTGCGTGCATCACGAGGCCGGCCCGGTGGGAGCGGCCGTGCCGGAGCGGGTGTGGGGGAGGCGTCTGGAAGTCCTCAAGGCGATGGGCTGTAATGGCATCCGCACGAGCCATAATCCACCGGCGCCGGGGTTGCTGGACCTCTGCGACCGGATGGGGTTCCTGGTGATGGACGAGGCATTCGACGAGTGGAGGGTGTCCAAGACGCGCAACAACGGATATACCCGTTACTTCAATGACTGGTATGAGCGCGACGTGACCGATTTCGTCCATCGCGACCGGAACCACCCGTCGGTGGTCCTGTGGAGCGCGGGCAACGAGATCGGCGATCAGTCCGCCCCCAATGGGGCGGAAACTCTGCGGCAGCTCCTGACGGTGTTCCACCGGGAGGACCCCACCAGGCTGGTAACCGCGGCCTGCGACCGCATCGAGTCGGAACCGCTTTCCAACCGGGCGCGGCCCGAATTTCTGGCCTTGCTCGACGTGGTCGGCTACAACTACGTGGACCGCTGGCGCGACCGCATCGAGAAGTACTACAGCCTCGACAAAGCGGCCTATCCGCAGAGGCGGATGATCGGAACGGAGAGCAGCGGCATGGGCGGGCCGCGCGGGTCCTACGCGGGGATCTTCCCGCAGGCACTGCCCGCCGCGGCGGCAGTTCCCGCCCCTCCCGCTGTTGCCGGCGCTCCGGGAGCCGCGGGCGGCCGTGGTGGCGGCATGGGCGGCATGATGATGATGATGGGACGCGGCGGCGGCCGGCCGAACACCGGGACCGAGCAACTGTGGAAATTCGTGGCCACATACGACTACGTCGCCGGCGACCACATGTGGACGGGCATCGACTATCTGGGAGAATCCAGGTGGCCCGGCAAGGGAGCTACCTCGGGGGTCATCGACACCTGCGGCTTTCCAAAAGACGGTTACTACTTCTACCAAAGCCAGTGGACCACCGCCCCCATGTTGCACTTGTCCCCGCACTGGAACTGGAAGGGCCACGAGGGCGATTTCATTCCGGTGACCTGCTATACCAACTGCGAATCGGTCGAGCTGTTCGTCAACGGCAAATCCGCCGGAGTGCAGGGCTACCAGTTTCCGCGGTACGGGATGACGGAACGATACGGGAACTATGGTCCGCTAGCCAGGGGCACTCGCACTACCTCGGATTTGCACCTCACCTGGACCATTCCCTACCAACCAGGGACTCTAAAGGCCGTCGGCAGAAGAGAGGGGAAAGACGTCGTCGCGGTGGAGATCGGCACCACCGGCGAAGCGGCGGGAATCGACCTGAAGGTGGACCGGGGCGCCATCGCCGCCGACCGCCGGGATGTCGCCCATATCACCGCCAGGATCGTGGACGCCCAAGGCAGGATGGTGCCGGATGCCGCCCATGAGGTGGCCTTCGAGGTTCAGGGCGAAGGCAAGCTCATAGGCGTAGACAACGGCGACATGCAGAGCCACGACGACTACAAATCGAATCGCCGGAAAGCATTCAGCGGGATGTGCCTGGCCATCGTACAAGCCGGCGGCAAACCGGGTCAGATCCGAGTGACAGCTTCCTCGCCCGGGCTGAAACCAGGCAGCGTGACGATCGCGACGAACGGTTAGGGCGAGGGCGTCAGAGGCGAGGGTTCGAGGTAACCGGTGACCGTCGTGGGCGCACTCCTTTGGCACGCCAGGGCGAACACGGCGACAAAAGGAGAGTCGGGGAACGCGCGAAACGCCGGCCAGTTGGGAAGTTGGGGGAAGGGCTATGCAGTCAATGAACTGCGCGGACAACGTTGCCAGGAAAGGAAGCGGCCCCCCGAGTGCTACACGAAGGAAACTCGCACGATTCCGACGGACTGTACAGAAATGCTGGTAAGGCCTTTGCGGTCAGCTAGTTCCGGTGAAATACACTCGGCGGGGTGGCCGGCGTCAGTTCCAGGGACCGGACGGTTTCCAGAGACGATGCTGTGAACACGCGGCCCGATCCGGCCTCGATTGCGGGCAGCAGGAAGCCGGTGAGCAGTCTCATCCCAGACCTGATCCTTCAAAGTTCCCCAGCAATCTCCCACAGGATTGGCCACCCCGATTGCATCGTGCAATGAGATCGTGTATATTGAACGGCTTGGAGTGCTCCCGGACGCTGTGGGCCGCACCCCGTCGCTAGCCGAATGACCACGACGAGTGAAGAACCGACGGTTGATCAGATCAGCGCCTTACTGGATCAGGTGCTCAGGGTAGCTGATGGCATCTGGAAGAAGCCTCAGTCCCCCGACGCTCCCGAGACCGACGAAGCCCTGGCGGAGCTTGTGACGCAATCCTTTGAGAAGTTCCTCGTTACGCTGCGTATCGTGCCAATTGACGCCGCCATTGTGGAATTCTCCAGAACCTTTATTTCCCTAGTCGCTGGTTCGCCGCGCGAGCCCATCGTCAGGGCCATTGTCGGCCCTTTAGGCGGGCTTCTCAAGCATCTATTCCCCTCCGATCCCTATCCTGAGCCGAACTACCCTTTCCTCCAATGGACGGATGACATCCACCTCCGTATACGGCTCTTTGGCACACAGCGCAGACTGTGCGATTGCATATCCAAACAGGCTCTTAACCGAAGTACATTTGCCGCGTCGCTTCCAGCTATAGACGCAGCTCTCGCACCTGATGTGGGCCAGATCGGAGATCGGGTTGACTGCTTGCTTAGGGAGACACCTCAAGTTGTGAAGTCCGCATTTTCCTCTGAAAGTGCCCTTCAAGCAGCCGCGCGAGTGGCGCTCCTGTCGACTCAGTACACGCGGCGTCTGATGAGGAGTAACGCCGCGACAGAAACTGGGATGGTCCGAACCTTGGCTGGTTCAGCCGGACTTCCTCATGTGGACGAAAGAAACCTCCTGTATCTTCCGGTATCTGTGTCAGGCGATCGAATTGGTGGAGCGGCTCTGTGCTCTCACTACCAACTTCCTGAGTGGAGCATTCCAGTGCTGGCCGGTGGCCTGCATCTCTTGCTCTACCGAATACGATCCGGCGATGACATTGCTGGAGCTGCTCAAACAGCCAGGCAGAAGGCGCAATGGGACACTACTCTCTTGTACATCCATCGCCTCGCCCACGATGTACGCAAGCCAGCTCAACAGGTTCAAACAGCACTGTCCGATGCAATCAACAAGTACCGCTCATTCATCCCCGCAGACTTCTCCCAGACGCTCGAGGGTGTCCTCAAGCAAATAACTCAAATGCGGGACCTAATTGCCACCCGAGTCGGAACCTCTGTGGAAGATCTTCGTGCCCAGGCCAGACGCGATGCCCGTCCAGACAATCTCTATCAACTGCTCGAAGATGCAACGTGGCTTTGGAAGCTGCGAGCTCGAAGGGATACCAAGAATATAGAGATCTCGACCGAACCTTCACACGGTCCTGTTGTCACCCTCCCTCGCTTCCTATTAGTCGAGGTTCTCGAAAACTTAGTCTCGAATGCCATTCGTTTTGCCCGCGCTACGGTTCGTGTTCGGGCGGTCCTGGCCGCTGACAAGAAGCCCCGCACGATTACGTTCACGGTCCAAGATGATGGCCCAGGTTTTTCCGAGGAGATACGCAAGCGACTGTTCATTCCGTACTATGCCACGGATCAGGCGCAGTCGCTGCCTGGCCTCGGCCTTCACCTATCCCGGTTTATCATCAAAGAACTCTTGGACGGGGACGATTTGAAGATTTCGTCCTCGCCGGATGGTACGACAGTGAGTTTTACGGTTCCGGAGGCTCTTGATGCCTGAAACACGATGCTCGATTCTGGCGCTTGACGACGTCAAGTCGGATCTCGACAGACTAGCTGAGGCCTACCCTGGATGCGTAACGCACCTCATGGTACTCCCCTCCGGGCAATCCGCGGCAGAAGTCGTTGGAGAGGCCATCGACCTGCTCAAACGGCATCGCCCGAGTGTCCTCGTGCTCGACTTGCGCTGGTATCGAGACGCAACCTACTACGACGGCATACGCTTTCTTCGCACCGCGTGCGACAACGGCCTCCTAGTTGGCATTGATCTTATAATCTGGAGCGAATATTTATCAGATGCAGCTCGCACGCTGTCCGGAGTTATGCCCCTGCTTTCGTCTGCGGGCGTTAGGAGCGTTACGTCCTTTCCCAAGGCCCAGATTCCTCGCTGCGAGTCTGAAAGGAGGATACGCTGAAGAAGAACGTCATTGTATTCGATGACGACTTTCAGTCGCGTAGGAGAGTGTTGGAGCGGTTGATTGGCGATCTCGTGAATCTCGTGTCGAAGATGTTCTTCACGCGCGCCAGCCTCGATCGCGGCGAAACCGCCTCCACTCTTGCACCGAGTGACCTCGCCGGGTGTGACCCAGTCGCTTTCATCTTGGATCTGAAGATCATTAAGGGTGATCGCGGCACTGTTTTCGACGGGCTCAAGCTGCTCAGCAATCTCCGTCAATATGAGCCCTTCAGGACTGTGCCGGTCTTCCTTGTCTCGGACTTTTCGGCCGACCCGAGGCTTCATGCATATCTAAGCGCGGACCCTAGCCTGTCAGTTTCAGACCGCTTCGAGTGGATTCTCCTGGAGAAGGGGGATATTGCAGAGTGTGATCGATTCAAGGACGCTTTCCGGGGCCTCGTTGAACACGTCTGAGGGTCGATCAGACTAGTTGCGGAAAGGGGAGCCGAGGACACAGATGCTGGGACAATATCGCGACAAGATCCGGCGGTTGCGGGTTCAGTTCAGCACAACCGCCAGGACCCCGCGTTCGAGAATCGCGGCTGTCGTCCTGGAGGCTGAGTGGGCCTGGCCACGTAACTTGCTTTTCTTCCTTTTGACAGTGCTGGCGACGGCCATTGTATGCTCCGCCGCTCTGGCGCTGCCCGAACCCCTCGAAAGCACCCGGCACTTTCTTACGGGTGTTCTTTTCTTGGCGCTGTTCCTTGAGATGTTCAGTATCGTCCTCAGTCTTGCACACGTATTGCTTTCACATATCTCACTTTCTGGCATGGACCACGCCGACCACCTCTTTTCGTTCCTAAACCAGGAGCAACGCAGAGACTGCCTGCGACGGTTTTCCGATGGCTGTAAGAACACGCCCGGCGGCAACGTCGACAGCACCAGACACAACAGTGACGTCGAAGACTGTATCGACCAGGTACTGAGTAACTTCACTCTCGCCACCCACGCTCTGGACCGATTTGGCGCCTTCGTCGGAGTCTGGCTAAGGTTGTGGGCAACCTTTACGGTAGTATCGGTCGGTCTCGTCTTCATCCAGCGACTTGCGCAGAAGCCTCATGCGGTGTTCGGCACGAGTTGTTACGATGTGAAAACCCTTCGTGGGTTTTGTTCGTTGATTGAGCAGTCGCTATATCACAACCTTGTGACGATCTCGACCGTAGGCTACGGTGACTTTGCGCCCGTGACAGTAGCTGGGCGCTTCATGGTGGTGTGCGAGATCCTTACTACGCTGACAGTATTGACTCTGGGACTGAACATTTTAGTTGGCATAATATTCGAGGGCTCCGCCCTGGCATGGTTCGGCCGCAGGGATCTTGTGTTTGAATTCCTAAGGCGAGCGACAAAGGAGCGCGGTGGCGTTCCGTGACTGACGGCACCGAAACAGATGCCTCTATTTTGCTGTTCCTTCTCGGCCACCGGAATCAAGAGCGGATATAGATCCGATCACCGGAGTGAATCTGTTCTTGATGAGTTTTCCTTCACTTTTCGGTCGGGCCTCGTATACGTGATCATGGGACCCAACGGCTCTGGTAAGTCCACGCTGCTTAAGACATTAGTAGGCCAGATGCAGCCTGCATTTGGCAGTGTGCTGTTCCAGTGCAGTGCCGGCATACACAGAGCGGATCTCGAATACATCCCGCAAGACTATCGGCAGGCACTGTTTCCGTGGAAGACCGTTCGCGGCAACGTGCGACCGTGGCGTGACTCCGAGGAGAGATTCGCCACCGGAGGCGACGATCAGCGTCCATCGGTAGAGCAGGCTCTGGAGTGGGTTGGATTGGATCCAGTCAAGGATCGTTACGTCTTTGAACTGTCGGGCGGGCAGCAGCAGTTGGTTCTGATCGCTCGCTGCATGGTCTCTTCGGCCAACGTCCTTTTGCTCGACGAGCCGTTTTCCGCCGTCGATATTGTGCGGCGCTCCCGCATATCTAGCCATCTTCGAGACGTCTGGCGGAATCAGGGCAACGTGGTCATCTGCGCGATGCACGAGCCGGAGGAGGCTGTCACGCTGGCTGATGAGGTACTAATTTTTCATGGCCCCCCCTTCAGGCTGGACAGCACCGTCCGTCGGCCCGCTGCCGCTGAAGACCCTGCGGGCCCCAGTCTTTTTCGGGACTTACTTCTTTCGGGAATCCAACACGTATCAAAAGGAGACATCCATGGCTGACCCCTCTTCTCGTTCCTCTCTTGAGCGCCGACTCCGATTTTCGGTTCTGCTGACAGTACTGCTCGCCGTCTTCGCTATCGGCGCTTGGTGGTGGCTCCGGCCTCAGCCGCTTTCGGGCACCGTTCGACTTGCCGCAGTACCCACTGCCTACTACCTTCCACTTATGGTTGCAGTCGACCAACACTTGTTCGAAAAGCATGGCTACAAGCCTAGTCTAGTGATCTTCAACAATAACAACGATATGATTAATGCTCTGCTTCGTGGTGACGCTGAGGTCAGCGCACTAGGGTCGGGCGGTGCCTTCGCACTAGAAGCAACCTCCCCTGGAAGGCTTCGACTCATCTACGGCCAGAACGGTCAGAGCTATTCCCTGTTGGTACCCAGGGATTCGAAGGTGACCTCTTTAAACGACCTGAAGGGAAAACGGATCGGCACCTGGCAAAGCCCGACCCCGAAAGTGCTCCTCCATCTGATCCTCGATAGTCGTATAGGAAGTGACGGATTTACGATCATGCCGACAGAGTTTCGGTTTTTGAATCAACTCTTGAGGCGTGGAGACGCAGACGCGCTTTTCAACACAGACGTGCTTACGCAGCAGGCATTGGAGTCTGGTGACGTTCGTATTCTTTCTAGGAACCCGCTTGAAGAGTACATAATGAACCCATTCTTCAACGGTGGAGGCTTGGTGTTGAGAAGCCTCGAGCCGCGCGATCCCAAGATGTATCAAGCGATCATTGTAACTATGCGTGAGGCGATTGATTTGATCTCAACTCGCCCGAAGGAGGTCAGATTGTCCCTTGTAACTCACATAGGGGTTACGCAGTCGGTTGCGGCGAACGCACCAATCGACCAGTTTGTTCAGATCGAAGAGATTAACCGTGCTAAGGCGCAGGCCGTGGCGGACTTGTTCTACGAAAACAGAATTCTAACGAACCAAATAGATGTGGCACACCTTTTTTGAACGCACAGTCTCCACCCTAAGGAGCTCCTGGCGACAATTGCTGTGTTGGCTGGTGATGGGGACCATATGGTACCTGTTGACTGTGGGGAAGCGTCCCGTCATCGATCCGCTGTTTCTCGCTCCACCCAAGGAGACGTTCATCGCACTTGCCGAGGGCGTGCGCAATGGTGATTTAGTGCTGGCGTTCGGCGTGACTCTGGGTCGTTCCTTGGCGGGCTTTCTCGTGGCTTCTTTATTCGGGGTGCCCCTCGGCCTGCTTTTGGGTGGTGTCGCCGCCGTGAGTAAGAGTGTGGGTGGCGTTATTGACGCGTTGCGATCTATGCCCGCTACGGCGCTGTATCCCATCTTTATGTTCGCCTTCGGATCAGGAAGTCTCTCCAAAATCGCGGTGGCGGCCTTCGTGTGTACATGGGCGATCACTATTTACACAGCCTATGGTGTAAGAGATTCTGGAGAGACAAGACGGTTTTTGCTGCGGATTCATAAGGTTGACCGGGTTCAGTACTTGTTCGACGGTCTTCTGTTTCCGGCGATGCCGGCGATTCTAGGTGGGATGCGGGCTGCTGTTTCGTTGGCTCTGGTGCTGACGATTGGAGTCGAGATGATCGTTGGAACGACAAACGGTTTGGGACAATCCGTGTACAACGCGCAGAATACATATAGGATTCCGGAGATGTATGCAGCAATCTTGGTCGCTGCGTTTGGTGGAGTTGGTTTGAATAAGGCGTTCGTGCTCTTCGCTCATTGGCTAACTCCTTGGAGTGAACGCGGTGGGGGTCTAGTCTGATAACCCGATAATCAACATGGTCAGAAACACCTATGGCCGGTCTCTAAGAGGGTAGGAAGACAAGTTAATCAGAGGGTGCGGAAGAACCAGCTGCGGAAGACGGCGATAAGGTCTGGAAATGCTGGGTGCGCGGAAGTGATGGCGTGCGTCGCGTTCTTGATTACGACGAACTCTGACCGAGATGACGCGGAGCGGGTGAATGCCGTGAGTTGGTCGGAGATGCTGGAGTACTGATCTTCTGTACCAAACGCCAGAAGAAGCGGGACAGTGACGCTGGGCAGCAAATGCTCGGGCATCATCGAGCTCGGAACGCGGAAGTCGTCGGAAATCCGCGTCCCCAGTTTCGCCAGACGCCTCCGTGCCTCAGCGATATCCGAATAAAATGACGCGTAAAAGGGACTGAAACACGTTCCCCACATTGCAACGGAGCGGACCCAGTTAGGGTCCTGCAGGACATAGGCGAGGGCGACACTGGTGCCAGCGCTATAAGCAAGTAGCCCGATGCGAGACAACCCCGTTGAGCGGAGATGGTGTAGAAGTGCGCCCAAATCGGTTAGCATAGATTGAAGCGACCATGTTCCTGGGCAAGGTTCCTGGCCCCTGGCGGCGAAATTTAGTGACGAAAAACCCGCATCTGCCAGCGCCATGGCGAGGGGTTCGCACAATGCTCGATAGCCGTGCCAGTTCTTGCTGGCAGCTCCGGGAACGATCACTATTACCGGGGGTCCTTCGGCCCCATGAAGAGTAGCGTCCACGGGCCGATACAAGTCGATCTCAATATGGGAGGCCTCGACGTCCAGAAGCATTCGAGAGAAATGAGGTTCGTCCGACTTCATAACCGTCAACAAGCGCCCGAGGGGGGTCCGCGACAATCAATGTTCCTCAGCTGGCGCCCAATTAGCATTTTAGCGCCGATAACCCCAAGACGGCAGCGAATTTGGACGTGCCGAGTCGATGCCACCGGGCCATCCGGCTTGAAGAACTGGGCTCTCAGAAGGTCTCTCTCTCTCTTCGCTGAGAGAGAGGCATCCCGTCACCGCGACCCCGCGGAGAAGAGTGACGCCTCAATCAATGGCCCAGGCCGGTGACCGTCGCCCTGTCGGTGGACCGGGAGGCGATCGCCGCCGACCGCCGGGGTGTCGCCCATATCACCGTCAGGATCGTGGACGCCCAAGGCGGGGTGGTGCCGGATGCCGCCCCTGAGGTGGCCTTCGAGATTCAGGGCGAAGGCAAGCTCATCGGCGTAGACAACGGCGACATGCAGAGCCACGACGACTACAAATCGAATCGCAGGAAGGCATTCAGCGGGATGTGCCTGGCCATCGTACAAGCCGGCGCGAAACCCGGCCAGATCCGAGTGACGGCTTCCTCGCCCGGGCTGAAACCGGGCAGCGTGACGATCGCGACCAAGGGGTAGAAGAGCCGGACCAGGGGGTCCGGCGCGGACGAAGGCGTCCGCCCCACAGTGTGGGTAGAATAGACTGTCTCGCAGGAGGTGTGCCCTGAATCGAAGATCTTTCTTGCAGTCGCTCGCGGCGGCATCCGTGGCGGCCGCCGCCCTTCCCCGCCGCGCGGACGCCGCGCTGCCCAAGGCGAAAATCACCCGGGTCCGGTTCTACCAGCCTCCCAACCTGAACCAAACCTTCAACCAGAGCAATATGGTGGTCACGGTGGAGACGGACATCGGAATCACCGGAGTCGGCGAAGGCGGCACCAAGGACATGCTGGAGCAGGCCGCCGGATCGCTGATCGGCAAAGACCCCTTCCGCATTGAGGCCGCCTGGCAGGAAATGTACATGGCCTGGTTCTATCCTCCGGGCCGCGAGAAGATCCACGCCATCGGAGCGCTCGATCTGGCCCTGTGGGACATCAAGGGCAAGGCGCTGAAGCTGCCCGTCCACCAGATTCTGGGCGGGGCCGTGCGCAATTACTGCGAATGCTACCCCACGGGCGGCATGGGGACTGCCGCCATGAGCCTGCGGGATCGCGCGCGCGCCACCATCGAGGCCGGTTACCGCGCCTTCCGCATCGATGCCGCCGCCGGCGGACCCATCGTCGACAATGTCTTCAACACGCACGAACGCGTCCGCCTGGTGGCCCAGGCCTGCAAGGAGATTCGGGAAGGCGTCGGCCCGAAGGGGGATTGGAACATCGACCTGCACCAGAAGTTCGATTATCCCGACGCCCTGCGCTGCTGCAAGCTGATCGAGGAATACGAACCGTACCTGGTGGAAGACCCCACCCGCGACGAGCAGTTCCTCGAGGACATTCCGAGATTGCGGCAGATGACCACGTGCCCCCTGGCCGCCGGCGAGGAGTGGGGCCAGCGATGGAACTTCAACCGCCTGGTGGAGAACCACGACATCGATTACAACCGCTGCACGCTGCCCAACGTCGGCGGAATCACCGAATTCCTGAAGATCATGGCCATGTGCGAAACCCACGTGGTGGGAATGGTTCCGCATTTTACGGGGCCCATCTCCACCGCCGCCCTGGTGAATTGCCTCTCCACCTTCCCCGGCCCGGTGCTGTTCGAGTTCAACTATGGCGACCGCGCCATCGATTACCTGCCCGAGTGCCTGGATTTCAAGCAGGGCAAGGTCTACCCCAACGAACGTCCCGGCCTGGGGGCCACGCTCGAAATGAAGCTGCTCAAACCCGCCGGCGAGGTGACCCAGCCCATCCGGGGCCGCTTGTACCAGCGGCCGGACGGATCGCTCACGCACTGGTAGGGAACAACCCGCGCTCCGGGCGCGTATGCTCCTCTGAAGGAGACTCCATGGACATCAGATGTCTGCCTCTGCTGGCGGCGGCATTGTGCTTGAACAGTTGCATCATCGACACCGCCACCGGGCCCGTGCGGCACGATTCCCGCAGCATCGAGCGGGACGCTGCCGAAAGGGTCCGCGTGGAACTCAACATGGGCGCCGGCAACCTGATCATCGGCGGCGGCGCGCGGAAGCTGCTGAATGCCGATTTCACTTACAACGTGGCGTCGTGGCAGCCCGAGGTGCGGTACAGCAGCACGGGCACGCATGGCGATCTCACCATCCGCCAGCCGGAAAGCCACGCCCAGTTCGGTCACACCCGGTACGAATGGGATCTGGCGTTGAACAACGACGTCCCCATGGACCTGAGCCTGCATTTCGGCGCGGGGGAGGCGCGGCTCGACCTGGGGAGCCTGTCGCTGCGCAGCGTGGAAGTCCACATGGGAGTCGGCAAGGTGGACATGGATCTCCGTGGGAACCCCAAGCACAACTATGACGTAACCATTCGCGGCGGCATCGGGGAAGCCACGGTCCGTTTGCCGGCCGGCGTGGGCGTCTACGCCGAAGGATCGGGCGGCATCGGCGAAATCCAAACGCAAGGCCTGCGCCGCGAAGGCGGCCATTGGGTCAATGATGCGTACGAAGACTCCAAGGTGAGGATCCACCTGGACATCCACGGCGGAATCGGCTCCATCCATCTGATCGCGGATTGACGTTCCACCGCACCACCAATTAACATCATTTCTATCCGCTACACCGGAGGATAGAGATGATCCGAAAAGCCTTCTTCGTCGCTGTTGCCGTGCTGCTGCCCGCCCTCGCGCAGGCGCAGGTGAAACTGCTTCGTTACCCGGCGTATTCCAAAGGCAAGGTTGCCTTCAGCTACCTGGGCGACATCTGGATCGCCAACGAGAATGGCGCCGGCCTCCAGCGCCTGACCGATAACAAAGCGCGCGAGATCTATCCGCGTTTCTCGCCCGACGGGCAATGGATCGCGTTTTCCTCGAATCGCGAAGGCAATTACGACGTCTTCGCGATCCCGGTTACGGGAGGAAAGCCGCGCCAGCTCACCTTCCACACCGCCGACGATAACGTGGTGGGCTGGACGGCGGACGGCAAGAAGATCCTGTTCTCTTCCACGCGCGGCAATGGCGCGTTCCCCACCGTCGCCACGCTCTGGGAAGTTCCGCTCGAGGGCGGCATCGAGCAGCCCGTCCCCACCGATTGGGGCGCGTATGCCAGCTATTCGCCGGACGGCGCCAAGCTGGCCTTCATGCGGCACCCCTCGGTCTGGTCGCGCAAACACTATCGCGGCGCTTACGCGGCGGACATCTGGGTGATGGACGTGGCGGCGAAAAAGTTCACCAAGCTGGGCGACGACGATTATAAGGGCAACCGCTTCTGGCCCATGTACGGACTCAACGGCGAGGTTTATTTCGTCTCCAATGAGCTGCCCAACGAGAAGAGCATCAAGCCCGGATCGCCGGAGGTCATGAAGAGCGTCAACAATATCTGGAAGATCTCCGACAAAGGCGGCAAGGCTTCACAGGTGACGCACCACCTGGATGGCAACCTTTTCTTCCCCAGCATTTCGGCGGACGGAAAGACCATCGTCTACGAAGACAACTTCGGCATCTGGAAGCTGGATACCGCCAGCGGCAAGACCGCCGAAATCCGCATCGACATCAAGAGCGACGTGAAGGAGAACGAAACCGAGCTGGTCACGGTCAACAACGAGGCCGAAGGCTTCCATCTTTCGCCTTCCAACCGGCGCGCAGCCATCGTGGTGCACGGGGAGGTCTTCACCATCGCCACCGACCGCGGCGAGCCGCAGCGCGTGACCGAAACGTCCTGGAAGGAGCAGGATCCCCGTTGGTCGCCCAATGGAAAGTGGATCGCATTCGTCTCGGACCGCACGGGACGCGAGGAACTGTGGATCTCCGACGAGCTTGGCAAGAGCCAGAAGAAGCTCAGCGCCGTGGATTGCGACAAGTCCGCCATCGCCTGGGCGCCGGACTCGAAATCCCTCATGTGGTCGGGCTCGGACCACAAGCTGCGGCGCGTCGACATCGACACCGGCACGGAAGAAGTGCTGGTTTCGAGCGACGCCGGCAACATCGGCGCACCGCAATTCTCGCCGGACGGCAAGTGGATCTCCTACTCCAAGGACGATCATCTTCTGCGCTCGCACGTGTGGGTGAAAGAACTGGCCACCGGCAAGGAGACCATGATCGCCTCCGATCAATTCATGATTTCGAGGGGCGCGAAATGGACTCCCGACGGGAAGAAGCTGCTGCTGCTGGGCGGCGTCGGCGTGGCTGGCGTCGCTTCCACGGCGGGCCGCGGCTCGGCGCAACTCTATAGCGTGGCGCTGACCCACATCGAGAAGGACCCCCTCGATCGCGACGTGAACACGGAAGCGCAGGCGGAAGCCGCCGCTCTGGAAACGGGGGCGCCCCCTGGGCCCGCCGGGCGCGGAGGCCGTGGCGCGGCCGCCGGCGGGGTGCCCCCTGGGCCCGCCAATGTGCAGGTGAAGATCGAATGGGACGAGCTGGAGCGCAGGATCACGCAGCTTACGCGCGTGCCAGGCTCGGTCTCGACCGTGGCGCCGGCGCCGGATAGCCGCACCTACCTCTTCATGGCCATGGCCGGCGCGCCGGCCGGCGGGGAAGAGGGAGCGCCGGCGGGCGGTCCCGCGATGTACACCATCTCCGAAGACGGCACTCGCCTGACGCGCCTCAACACCACGGTGCCGGACGCCGCCGGCCGCGGCGGGCGTGGCGGGCGCGGCGGCGGCTTTGGCTTTGGCGGGGGCACCGAACCCCAATGGGCCAGAGAGGGCCGCAGCATTTACTTTTTGCAAGGCGGCGGCATTTACTCGCTGGCCATCCCCGCGACACCGGCCGGAGACACCGGGCCCGCGTCACCCACCGTCGCAGGTGGCCGTGGAGGGCGTGGCGCCGCCGCGGCCGCAGGCGCGGGAACCGAAACCGCCGCCACTGGTTCCGCGCCACGGCGCATCGCGTTCACGGTGCGGATGGAAATCGACCTGGCCGCCGAGCGCAAGCAGGTCTTCGAAGAAGCCTGGCGGGTGATGAAGAACCGTTTCTACGACGCCAAGATGCACGGCGCCAACTGGGCCGCGGCTAAAGACACTTACGAACCGCTGCTCGGGAACATCGCCGATACCGAAGAGCTTCACAACCTCATTATGGAAATGATCGGCGATATGAACGCATCGCACACCGGCATTTCGGGCGGCGGCGTCGTTCCGGGGCGGACCCCGGAAGAGCACGTCCAGACTCGCTACCCGGGCTTCGACATGGAGCCGGACGCCTCCGGCTACTACAAGGTCGCCTACATTTACAAGAAGGGGCCGGCCGATCACGATTATGTCAAGCTGGCGCCCGGAAACTACATTCTGGCGGTCAATGACAAGGAATTGAAGACCAGCGAGAACTATTGGAGGCTGTTCAACATTCTTCCGGGCCGGAAGTTCGAGTTCCTGGTCAACTCGAAGCCTTCGACGGATGGCGCCTGGACGGTCAGCCTGGAGCCGCTCAATTCCACGGCGCAGGGCAACCTTGACTACGACCGGTGGGTGGCCGACCGCAAGGCCATGGTGGAGAAACTGTCGGGCGGCCAGATCGGCTACCTGCATATCCGCGCCATGGATGCGCCTTCACTCGCCAAGTTCCAGGTCGATCTGCTGGAGAACAAGGATAAGAAAGGTCTCATCATCGACCAACGGTTCAACGGCGGCGGTGGGATCGACCAGGAACTGCTCGAGATCCTGAACCAGCGCAAGGCCTATCAATCCACGCGCGGCCGCGATTCACTCAATGTCGAGCGCCCCGGCCAGGCGTTCTTCGGCCCCATGGCGGTGTTGCAGAACGAGCGCTCCGCCAGCGATGCCGAGATGTTTCCGGATGGCTTCCGCTCGCTGGGGCTCGGCAAGGTGATCGGCGTGCCCACCATGGGCGCGGTGATTGGGACCGGCTCCTTCACGCTGCTGGACGGCTCCGCGCTCCGCACGCCCGGCTCCGGGGTCTTCACCGCGCGCGGCGAGAACATGGAGAACTACGGCGTCCAGCCCGATGTGCTGGTGGACAACACGCCCGCCGATTTCCTGACCGGCCACGACCGCCAGGTGGAAAAAGCCATCGAGGTGCTGCGCTCGGAAATGAAGTAGGTGGGGCATGCTTTAAGTTGCCCTCAAAAGTCGCCCTGCGCTTTCACCACGAGGTCTTCGTGACCCAGGTTGAGGTCCCGGTTGGGTAAGCTTCGCGTTCTTTCAGGCTAGGAGATTTGCCGCATTCTCGAACAGAACGGATTCGCGGCTGTGCGCCAACGCGGGAGCCATCAGATCATGCAAGAGTGTTCGGAGACAACCACGATAACCGTCCCCGTTCCACTTCACGATCCGGTCGGACGAGGCACGCTGTTGAGTATCGTTCGGCAGTCGGAACTCCCGAGATGGTTGTTTGAGATCGGGAGCGGGTGACCGCTCGGAGCGGGCTGGTTCCGGTATGGCGGCCCTGTGGCGCACACCAGCCGCACGGGCCCCTTCGACGGAAGGGCGTTCACCGTTCCCGATCCCCGCAAAATGCGCGCGCAGCACGGGAATCGGCCGCCAGGCACGGTGGTCTCCCGCATGGGGACTCCCGGACGACCCCCCGGATGCCAGATCCACAAGTTGGGCGCCAACTGACCACGGTCAGGAGGCTATTCGCCGAACGCCTCGAACCACAGCGGAGAGCCGCTCAACTTTCGACTACGGCCCGGGGGAAGCTCAAGGTGCTCCCACCAGACCTACGGGAGCATCTTGACAATCTCGGCGAATTCCGCCGGCGTGCGGGCCGGGAGCGTTGTCGTGCGCAGGAACCCTTGTGCCGCCTGCGCTAGCAGAAGCGCGATCGCGGATTGCTCGTTTGCAACCTCGACCACGGCCACCATGTCGTACTCACCGATCGTGTACCACAGGCCGATGACTTTGCTGCCAGCTGCCTCAGCAGCTTTTATGCTTGCTTCAGCGCGAGCAGGTGAGTCTTTCACGTTCTTGATTCCCTGTTCGGTCCATTTGTAGAGAACGACGTACATCGGCATAGCAAACTCCTATCCCCATTCCGGGGCGGTTAAACAGCCAAGCAGATTGGGGACTGCCCATGCGGAGCAATCCCAGAACCACGGGCGTCAGGTGACGCCGCAGACATTATAGACCGGAAATTGAGTCTGAGGCCCTTGTCGGACACGCGCGTCCGTTGTGATACTGAGGTTTGATTTAATTCCGCAGCCCCCATACCGGATTCAAGTCGAGCGGAATGGTGAGTCCCCGTCACGTCAACTGGCCCCTGGGCGCGCTCTTAGCCGCCGCACGCGTCAGCTTTTCGACTCCAGGAGGAACGTCGGCACCACGCCGGCGGCCGACGAGAAGCCCGCTTTGCGGGTCGAGAGCCAGCTCGAGCAACCCTGCACTTTGCCCAGGTAGGCATGCGGGTGCACGTCCACCTGCATCTCCCGGAACTCGAGTTGGCCGAAACTCATCAGCGGGAAAACCGAACGCACCGGGTCCACGCGCTCCTGCGCTACGTACGGCGCACGCATGGCCTGCTTGAGGGCGCGGTCCCATTCGGCATCGCCCATCTCCCAGCCGAAGTAAGCGTGCAGGTCGCTGTAGTCGTCGTTGGGCTTGAGCGCCAGCCGCTCGCGGTTCTTGGCAATGAACTCGGGCAGGTCGATGGCGCGGTCTTCGTAGGTAGTCTTGGACGCGGCCACCAGGCGCGTCCAGGGCACGTGGTCGCGGATGGCCTTGCGCTCCGCCGCCGGGAATTTGGCCGTCAGGGTCTCGTCCGTCAGCAGCCCGAACATGGCCTTCTTGTGCGCCAGCTCCGAGCGGAAGCTGTTGACCACGCACACCGCGCGGTCGCGGTAGGCCTGCACCAGCGGATGCGTCAGGTCGAAGCGGACCAGAAACTCCTGCACGCCCAGGCGCCGGTACACCAGGTCGATTTCGAATGGGCCTTTGCGCAGCACGCGGTTGCGGTACTCGAGCTGCTCGGGCGATACGATCTCCACCGCGTAGCCATCCTCGCGGAAGAGATCGCGGAACAATTCGTACTCGCTCTGGCCGGAATGGTAAGCCGGCCGGAACTCCACGATGGCGATGTTGGGCTTCTTCGTGCCGCCGAATTGTTTATACGATTTCAGCAGCGCTTGCAGAAGATGCCGCCGGCTGCCGGTGCGCGTGAGCGTATACCTCTTGCGGAATTCCTTCATCGGGGCGGCGTCGTAGAACAGGTCCGCCAGCGCGTCCGCATAACCCGCGCCGGTGGGGGAATCCGCATTGTATTGAACGAAATGCAAGCTGCCGTTGGATAGATGCGTGTCCAGCCGCGCGGCCACTTCCAGCGCCTGGTAGCCGGGATCGATGGCCGCCAGCATCTTCTCCGCCGGCAGCAGGTCGAGGCGCGCCAGCAGCACCGGGTTGCTCAGCACCATCTGTTCCATGCGGTCGATGGCGCAGATCAGCGCCTCGCCGGTTTTCACCAACGAGTCGTACTGGCGCCGCGAAATGAAGTTGGGCCGCAGAAAAGGACAGACCAGCCGTCCGCCCGCCGAGAGCCGGCCGCTCTCCATGCGCTCGTACAGCGCCTCCACCCACGCGAGATCGCGGTAGGGGCCGCTCTCCAACAGTTTGTTGTACCTAGCGACTGCGTCGTCCAACAGGGACATTAGCTGAGTTGAAAATCCGTTCTAAACATGAGTATCCCACAGAAGCGCGCGAAACAATAGGTTTTGACGTAGTTTTAGCGAAATAACTGATTTATTATCAGGTGCTTACGATGTTAATTGGGTTATTTTGCGGGGGCCCAAAAACTCCCTCCGGGCCTTACTGCCGGTGTTTTTGGGGCAATCGAAGCGGTGTTACTGGGGCGTCTATTTCTGGTTAGTCTCTTTCGCCAGCCGGACTCGCGCGCTTTCGAGCTTCTTACCGACGCTGGCGATTTCCTCCGGGTCGCTGTCGGACTGCGAGCCGGCCTGGAACTCCTTCAGAGACGCCTGCCACTGCGTAATGGCGTCCTTGGTCTTGCCCAGCTTGAAGTAGACATCGCCCAGGTGATCGTGCACCGTGGCGTCCTGGCCGATGTGGTCGAGCGCTTGCAGCAACAACCCCTCGGCCTCGTTGAGTTTCCCCTGGCGGTAGTACACCCATCCCAGGCTGTCGAGGTAGGCGCCGTTCTGTGGGTCCAGATCCACCGCCTTCTTGATGAGTTGATAGGCCTCATCCAGCCGGACGGCGCGGTCCGCCAGCATGTAGCCCAGGTAGTTCATGGCGCCGGCGTTGTCGGGGTCCAATTCCAGCACCTTGCGGAATTCCGCTTCGGCAGCGTCGAATTTCTTCATGCGCTCGTACATGGCGCCCCGCATGAAGTGAACGCCCGCTTTGTCGTCGTCCGAGGTCGAGAGCTCCTCGGCTTGGTCCAGAAGCGGGGCCATATCGGCGTAGCGCTTGCCCTTCTCGTAGATCTGCGCCAGCTCGAGTTGCATGTCGCGGTCGTCGGGACCCTTCATCAGGCCGCGAACTTCGGCGGCGGCCTCGTCGATCTTGCCCAGGTCCCCCAGCAGCGACGCATGCGTCAACTGCACCATGCGCTCGTTGGGATACTTCTTCAGGGCCGCATCCGCTTCCCTCCGCGCGCTTTCGAAGTCCTTCGCCGCCCGATAGGTCTCGATGATTTGCACGGCCGCGCGCGGCGCGCTTTGCGCTTCGAGGGAGGCGATCTGCCGGAAGGCTTCGACGGCCTGCGGGTATTGGCCCGCGCTCCGGTAGAAAACGCCCAGCCGGTCGAGCAGGGTGGCGCGGTTGGCGGCATCGGCGGCCGAGTAGGTTTTGCGCGCGGTCTCGTCCAGCAGGCCTTTCAGCGAAGCGATGGCTTCGTTGGCCTTGCCCTCGGTTTCCAGCAGGTTGATCTCGTCAATGCGCACATCCAGGCTCTCCGGATCGAGCGATTTGGCTTTGTCGAGCGACTCGCGCGCTTTCGCAAAATCGCGCTTGACGCGGTAAATCTCGCTGATGCGCAATGGCGGCATGGGATTGTGCGGATCGTCGGCCGCAAGCTGCTGGTAGAGACGGAGGGCTTCATCAAGCTGATTGCACAGAAACAGGTTGTCCGCCAGTTCGGCGATCAGGCGGGTATCGTCGGGCGCCAGCGCCACGGCGCGTTGGAGCGCTTCGGCGGCGCTCTTGTAATCCCGAAGCTCCCGGTACGACCGGGCTAAAAGGGCGAGCGTCCGCTCGCTGGGGTTCTTGTCGGTGACGGTCTTCAATTTCTCGATGGCGCGCCGGGTGTCCCCCAGGTCGGAGTACAACAGCGCCAGGCCGGTGAGCGCGTCTTCGCTGCCGGGGTCGGCCTGGATGGCCTCGTTGTACGCCTTTTCCGCCTCCACCGAGTTGTTGGCAAAGCGATAGAGCCGCCCCAGGACGACCCAGCTCTCGGCATCCTTGGCATCTTTCGCCGTGACCTTCTGGTACTGCTCGATGGCCAGCTTCAGGTAGTCGTCGTTGACCTTGCCCGCGTGGCTGTCACCGGCCATCTGGGCGTAGATGCGGCCCAGCATGCGGCGCGCGTCGAGGTTGTCGGGGTTCTGCTTCAGCAGATCCTCGGCCTGGCTGACGGCGTCGCGCAGACGATTGGTCTGGATATAGAGCTCCGTCAGCTCTTCGAAAACGATGCCGGCCGAGGGATCCAGCTTCAACGCCTCCTGGTAGTGTTGGATAGCCTTGGAAACGTAGTCGTTGCGGTTCGCATAGGCCCCTGCCAGTTCCGCGTACAGCCGGCCCATGGCAAAGTTGTAGTATGCTCCGGCTTTGTTGTTGTCCGGCGCATTGGTGGTTTCGGCTGGCGCTTGCGCGAAGCACAAGCCGCCCATCGAAACAACCAGGAGAAGCGCTTTGGCTGAACGAATCATGCAATGTTTACTTTCTTTCGACCGATTTGGTAGCCCCTGCCCTCGTCGAAGATGACTTTATCATTGTATAACGAGATGGATGGCCCCGTAGCTGGTGACGCGCCGGAGCGCCCGCTGGTTGCAGTGGCCGGCCCCACAGGCTCCGGAAAGAGCGGCCTGGCGCTGGCCATTGCGGAAGCGTTCGACGGCGAGGTGGTCAACTGCGACTCGCTCCAGGTCTACCGGCACTTCGATATCGGAACCGCCAAGCTGCCGCCGGAAGAGCGGCGCGGCATTCCGCACCACCTCATCGACATCGTGAATCCCGACGAGCTCTTCACCGCCGGCGACTATGCGCGGCTGGCGCGCGAATGCATCGCCGGCATTTCGGCGCGCGGGCGCCTCCCCATAGTCGCCGGAGGCACGGGCTTCTACCTCCGCGCTCTTCTGGACGGCCTGTTCGAAGGCCCCGCGCGCGACCAGGCGCTGCGCGGCCGGCTGGCCGCCAGGGAAGTCCGGCGGCCCGGCTCGCTGCACCGCCTGCTTACCCGACTCGATGCCGTGGCCGCGCGCAGGATTCATCCCAACGACGTGCCCAAAGTGACCCGCGCCCTGGAAGTCAGCCTGCTGATGCGGCGTCCCGTGAGCGAGTTGTTCCGCCAGGGCCGCAGCGCGCTGCGCGGCTACCGCACGCTCAAGATCGGCCTGCTTCCCGAGCGCGACGCGCTTTACCAGCGGCTCAATCTGCGCTGCGCCCAGATGTTCGAGGGCGGCCTCGTCGAGGAGGTACGCCATATCTTGTCACTGGGCTTCGTGCCCGCGTCGAAACCGTTCGAGTCCCACGGATACAAGCAGGCGCTCGAATTGCTCCAGGGAGAGCTGAATCCGCGGGAGGCGCTCTTCTACGCGCGGCGCAACACGCGGAACTACGCCAAGCGGCAGATCACGTGGTTCCGCAGGGAGCCCGGCCTCGAGTGGTTGAGAGGATTCGGCGACGCGCCGGAGATTCGCGCCACGGCGCTGGCACGCGTGGCGAGGTTTTTGGGTTAGCCGCCGTGGCGCAGCCTCTCAGGCTGCCGTCTCCGCACTCTCCAGAAACCTCAGCGGGCCGACTCACGCTGTCTTCGGGATAACCAGTTGAAGGCCAAGCTTTTGCGCTCGCTTGGCTAGCGATCGA
>JBEKSR010000026.1:0-65223 GCA_049516835.1 Bryobacteraceae bacterium
AAAGAGGGTAGGTCTGCCCTACACGCGGTAGCGAGAGGCCGTCATTGACGCGCAAGGAGTTGCGCGACGAAACCACCCCAAAATGGCGGAAAACCGTCGTCAACTGCGAAAGTCAGGCTAGCGAGGGTCGGAATAGGTCTGGGAGGGCACCCGGCCGTCACCAGGGCGTCCGACGCGACGGCAAGGGGCGAGGCGATGGTTTGGGCGCTTGTGGTTGGCCTCGGCTTCCGGGCGATTGAGGATAGCGTGGAGGGCGCGGGGGCAAAGTTGGACGGAACGAAGCCAAATCGTAAAGAAGCTTTCTCTTTTGGTTGGCGGGCGGTTGAAAGTAAAGGATTTCACCATGCAAAACCGTAAGCATACTTATGGAAAGCGGCATTCTTGAGCGGGAGAGCAACTGAGCTGGCGGCAATCGCGGGCCGACGCTGGCCACCTTGCGCGGATGGCGGAACGAAGCCAAACTGCGCTGATTGGCGGCTGGGGATGCCTGGACCCCGGAAACGGACCGTTGCGGCTGCGCCGCGCGAAATACGGAACGAAGCCAATTTCGGATAATGACCAAAGCGGAACCCCCCTGTCCACAGTGTACTATGCTGAGGCAGAGTCAAACGCGTAAGTGATTGATTCGGCTGAGACAAATTGTTGTGATTCAAAAAGGTTTGCTCGGTTTCGCGGCGCCGGAAGACCGGGGTCCCGAAAACCGCCCCTGCGCCGCGAACACCGAGTAAACCGTGAGGTGAACTAAACCGCAGCCTGAGGCCGACTCTTTAATGGGTCTTGTTTCCGATCGGGATGAGGAGTTGTGGCGGCGGGAAGGGCTGGCAGTGCGGTTGTCGGAGCAATCCTCGACGGCGAGTGGACTTCACGCTGGCCTTCGCCGTGGTGCATGAGCTGCCGGCTGCCGCTGGGTTCTTCCGCGAGGTGGCCGGGGCCTCGAAGCCGGGAGCGCGGGTCAGCGCCGGAGATCCCTTCTCAGGTCCATCCAAATCCTGAAATAGAGCCATTCAGGAGGGGGATCGGCCTCCTGGATGTGGTCGGGCAGCAGAACCAGGTCTCCGGTGGATAGGAGGATCTCCCGCACTTTCGGGTTTTGCGCCAGCTTGGCCCGCATGGCCTCGATGATGAGACGATAGTGATCGCCTTTCTTCTGCGACCGGTACTGGATCCGCCGGCCTTCGAAGGTCACCCAGCCGATCCCCATTTTCCGCATGTTGTCTTGGGCGAGTGTGCCGGCATCCTTGGCCTCGAATCCAGTCATCCGCGCGACCTCTGCGCGCGAGTGCGGCCACGTGATGCCCGGGGCTTTGGCGCGCGGATCGCCGGGACCTTCGGGGTAGAGCATCATCTGCCAGAATCCCTCGACGCTGGCATAACGCTTGCCGCGAAGCGTGAACGGCGTGGCGGCAAAATTGGACAGGATTCCGAGCTCGTTCCTCTTGGAGAGAATCACTTCGCCGGGCTTGGCGGCCTGGGGGAGCACCTCCCAAGCCGGCTTTTGGTCCTCCGGAACGGGCGTCCACCAATGCGCGGGATACCGTCCGCCTGGCTGGGCCGCGGCAATCGCGACCGCCAGGGCGCCCGACACGGCGGTGGCAACGGCCCGCAACCACGTCTTTCGGATTCTGCCCGGCATTGGCCACATGTTGAGGCCGGTCTCAAGGCGCCGGCGTTACCTTCAGATTGGTGAAGTAGGCCTCGGTGCCCGGCCCCACCCAAAGCGCGACGGCTCCGGCGGCGTCTCCCAGTTTGAGGTCTTGGACGATGAGACACGGCTGCGCCGCGTCGTGAACGTAGAGTTCCGCGCGGGTACCCTTAACGACGATCTTATACCGGGTCCAAGCGCCGGCCTCGAGATCGACGTACGACTCATAGACGCCCGGCGACTCTTTGCGCAGGCGTTCCCACCCCCACTCGGGTTCGGAGGTGTACTGCGTCGAGTGGTTGCGCCGCAGCATATCGTCGGCTCGGCCGTTGGTGGGCCGCAGGTAAATGCACTCGTACTTCGATCCGCCGCCCTGAACGCGAAAGGCGATGCCCACAAAACCGCGGGCCGCGGCGAATGAACCCGCGGAGGGTTTTCCAGCGAGTTCGACCTCGATGGCGCCGTCCTTGAAGGAGAAGCCTTTTAGCAGGGCGAGGCCGCCGCTGCCATCGCGATCGATCAAGCGAGTGGCTTCCTTGCCCTGATAGGTGGCCACTGCCGCGTTCAGTTTCTGCGTCTCGAGATTGGCGATTGGGATGGCTTGGGCCCACGCCGCCATAGAAGACAGCAGGATACAAAGCATCGATTTCATGTGATTGCGTTCCTCAGCTTACTCATACCGCAAAGCCTCGGCGGGATCAATCACACTCGACCGCGCAGGGACAAATGCGCGGGCGCCCCGCATTCCTGGTAGGATTGCTTCGATGAAGATATCACGACGAGCCTTTCATGCGGCGATGCTCTCCACGCCGGCGTTGGCGCAGGGGTCAAGATTGGTTCTGCCGGCCTGGAACAGCCCATCCACGGCGGGCGACCCCTTTCGATTCCCGGGCGCGCCGTCGCCGCGCGAGCGTTGGAACGTACCGGGCCCTCCACGGAAGTACTTTTCGGAATGGTTGCCCGCTCTATTCGAACGAACGCTGGCGATTGACGAGTGGAAGGGAGAGAAGAGCCAGTTGCACTGGATCTTCACCGGCCCAATGGGCGGATTCACCGTGGAAGTTGGAGCGGGCAGAGTCCGTCTCATCGAGCGCTACTTCGACTCGCCCGGGCTTAGCAAGGCGCCGCTCGTCGAAGCAAGAGCCGCGCGGCACCCGGAAGGTCTGTGGGAGGAATCGAGCGTGGAATATGGCGGCGACCTTCGCGCCATCACCGTTCTGCTCGATCACCGGCTGTCGGTTCGAGTGGCGCTAAACGGCAAGGAAGCGCTGGTGGCGCATTGCACCCTCGACGTCAACCGGCACCAATTGGCGTATTCGGGAGAGGACGGCGGCGTTCGGGGGCGCCTGTTGCCGCCGGTAATTGAGACCGCCACGGTGCGCGTGGACGCTTCCGCCCGCTTCCAGGAGATGCTGGGTTTCGGTGGGACTACCACTCCGCCGGCTTACGCCGAGCTCAGCCCGGAAGGCAAGCGCCTCTGGTGGCGCAAACTGGCGGAGTACAACCTGCTGCTGCATCGCGAATACCCCACCGGCGCTCTCTTGAACCCGGAAATGACCAATTGGGACCGGCCGGCGGACGCCTCCCCACACTACTATGGGGACAACTTCCCGAATTGCGAGACCAGCGACTTCGATTACATGCGCCGGTTGCGGCGCCTGGGCGGAAAAGTAATCTTCGAATTCTGGGAATTGCCGGTGTGGGCCAGGCGGCGCGACAGCGCCGGAAAGATCACCGAGCTTCCCGACATGGATGCGTATGCCAGGGCCATGATTCGTTATTGCCAGGTTTCGCGCGAGAAGACCGGGTCCGCGCCGGAGATCGTCGGCATTCAGAACGAGGTGCAACAGCCGCCCGAGGTCTGGCAGCAGATGACGCTCGCTCTGCGCAAGGCGCTGGATGAAGCCGGGTTCGGCGGGGTGAAGATCCACATGCACAATCCGCCGTTTCTGGCCGGCGGCCTTGCCGCGGTCAAAGCCTTTCGCGAGAAGGACGCGGTGTGGAAAGCCATCGATTATGCCACGTCGAACATGTACGATTACCAAAATTTCTTTTACGATCCCGACGGCTTCGACGCGCTCCTTCGCGAGATGAAAGAGGCCATTGGCGGGAAACCGTTCCTGGCGGGCGAGCTCTGTGTCAACAATGGAGCCTTCCAAACCCGCACCTACCGCACCGCATTCGCCATGGGCCAGCTCTATCATAAGCTGCTGACCACGCTGGACACCTGCGGCATCCTGTACTGCTGGACGCTGCTCAACGTGGTCCAGCCCTCGTACGGGTGGACTCGCACGCTGATGGCGCCGGACACCGAACATGGCTTTGTGCCGGCCGCGACGAGTCATCAATTACGGGTGTACGGGGCGTACTCCCGGCGAATCCGCGCTGGCATGACCCGCGTGCAGGCGGCCAGCTCGAACCCGCAGCTTCTGGCGGCGGCGTTCAGCGGGAAGGCCGGCGCGCGCACGCTGGTGATGCTAAACCGTTCGGCGACTGCCCAAAGAGTTGCCGTGACGTGGCCGGGAGGGGCGTTTCGGTATATGGAGGTTGTGAGCCCGCAGCAGGAGAATGCCGTCGAGCCAGTGGCGGTCGGCGAGGTCACCGTGCCGCCGGGCGCGATCGTCACGCTGACGAACGTCGAGCTGGGCCAGGTTCGCGAGGATTTCCTGTGATAGTGTCTAGTCATGCGTGAACTCACCCTGATGCTGGTCCTGGCCGCGGCGGCGGCGGCGCAAACGGTGACCTTGGCCAACCGCCAGATCGAGCTGACCATCGCCGAACGAGGCGCGACGCTGGTAAACCTGGTACTGCTGGACGATGCCGAAAAACTCAGCCCGCTCTGGAACCCGGCTGCGCCAACGGGGAGGGCCAGCGGCGGCGCGGCCGGCCATTTCATTTGCGTGGATGGCTTCGGCCCGGGCTCCGCGGAAGAGCGTGCCGCGGGGCTGCCCGGTCACGGCGAAGCGCACCTGCAACTGTGGCAAATCGACCGGCCGGCAAAAGACGGGACCACCGGCGTCATCACTTTCCATACGCGTCTGCCGCTGGCGCAGGAAAACTTGACGCGCACGTTGCGGCTGGTGGATGGCGAAAACGCGATCTACGTGGAAAGCGCACTGGAAAGCGAGGTGGGCTTCGACCGCCCCATCGCTTGGGCCGAGCACACCACGCTCGGGTCGCCGTTTCTGCAATCCGGCGTCACGCTATCGAACATTTCCGGGAGTCGCGCGCAGAACCGCCCATACCAGGGGACGGGAGGCAACGGCATGAATCGCCGGCTGGCTTCGGGCCAGAACTTCACCTGGCCGCTGGCGCCGGGACTCGACGGTAAATTGATCGACCTGACCGCGCCACCGCCAGATGCCCACTACATGGACCATGCCGCCATCCTGGTGGACCCCGCGCTCACGCTGGGCTGGATCGCCACTGTCAACACTGCCAAACACCTGGTCATCGGCTACATCTTCAAGCGGAAAGAGTTCCCATGGGTGCAGAACTGGGGAAGCTATCCGGCAACCGGCAACTTCGCCCGCGGCCTGGAGTTGAGCACGCAACCCTACGATGAGCCGCGCCGCGAGGCAGTCGCCAAGAACGGGATGTTCGGCGCGCCGACGTTCCGCTGGTTGCCGGCGAAATCCACCATCCACTCCAGCTTTCTGCTTTTCTACGCGCACACGCCCGACGGTTTCGGCAAGGTGGAGAGCGTGCGGCTCGATCACGGGCAGATTGTGATTGAGGACAGCGCGCACAAGCGCATCACGTTGGCTGCTTCCCGGCCGCTGTAACGCCAGCGGACTCTGTGGTCGGCTTCTGCTGTGAACGGCGTTTCCAAGGAGTTCGCGGCGACCCGGCGGTTCCACGGGACGGCGACTAACCAGCCAGCGCCGCCGCGGACGTGGCCGCTGCGCGGCAAGCATTTCGCTACGTAGTACAATGTGGTCCATGCCATGGGTTGCAGGTATCGACGGTTGTGAACGCCAATGGTTTGCAGTTCTGCGGGAGATCGATTCGCGCCGCATTGTTCGCCGTGTCATCCGCTCGATCGCGGAGGCACTCACATTTTCGGAATCCCCAACCGTTATCGCTGTGGATTGCCCCATCGGCCTACTGGATCAGGCTGTTCCAGGTGGCCGCGAATGTGATCGGATTGCTCGGGCACTGCTCGGCTTTCCACGAGCCGCTAGCGTATTCCCGATCCCAGTGCGGTCTGCTCTCTCGGCTCGCGATTACCACGAGGCATGTGATATAAACGCAAAAAGCTCTGCTTTCGGCAAGCGGTTGTCGCGCCAGACTTTCGGCCTTTTCCCGAAACTGCGCGAGATTGATGAATTCATCACTCCCGACCGGCAGAAGCGCGTAGTCGAGGCGCATCCCGAGCTTTGCTTCTACGAAATCAATGGGTGTCGCGCAGTGAAGGACGGGAAGAAGACGCCGCAAGGCGAGGAAACCCGCCGCCTGCTACTTTCCGAAGCTGGCTTGATTGACTCGGCTGACGCGGAGCGGCCATCAGGCGTCGGAATTGACGACGTATTCGACGCCTACGTATTGAGTTGGACGGCTGAACGCATTGCATGTGGTCGCGGAAAGCGGATTCCGGAGACGCCCAGTTTAGATTCGAAGGGTTTGCGGATGGAGATGTGGAGGTAGCGGCCCTGGGAGATCAGCCCCGGTAAGTCCCCTCCACGTCAGATGGCCAGTCAGCGCTTATCGCCACAGTGATCGATCCCCAGCGGCAGCGATCGCCTCACCACCGGCGATGAGAATACCACGCTGGTGGTGGGGACTCCGTGCTCAAGGAGCTTCTCCACCAAGCCCTCCCGTTCCTCGACGGAATGTGCCACCACTTTCAGGATGAAGGCGTCGCCGCCGGCATAGTCGTCCCTTAGAGCTTACCGCCCGGGCGCGCGTTATTGAGCGGGCGATGTGGCCCGCGGAAGGGGATTGAGATGAATTGGCGATGGGTGGAACGGCCCGGCCAGGATGTGCGTCGCACGGTCCGCGCGATTCGAAGATCACCCGGCTTCCGTAGGATTATTGTCCACGTACCAGGCATCGGTTGGCAGGTCGAGGCGCTGCCCCATTAGTGGGCGGCTCGCGGGTGGCGCAGGCTAGACCCAGAGCTGACAACCATCGGCTCAAGAGCCTTTTGCATGGCCCTGCCGCTCAGTTGCTGAGAAAGCATGGAAGTGACCAGTTGGTTCAAACTCACGCCTTCCTCCTTGGCCATCTGCGAAAGTCTGCGATGCAGGCTCCTGGGAACCCGCTGAACCCACTTTCCGCTTGGCAAAGGATCTTCCCTCGCGGGTTCGGGTACCGCATCACCGGCAGCGAGACAATCTTCAATCCAAAGCCGTTGCGCCTCCTCGAGATTTCGTAGGGCCTCCTGTTCGTCTGCTCCATGGGCTGAGCAGCCCGGCAATTCCACAACCTTGGCCACTACGTCCCCATCTTCGTCGGCCCGTAGGGTTCTTGTATACGGTAGCCCCAAGTAGTAGGCGACAACTTTCTTTTCAATCTTCATATAGTCCTAACTCGATCATCGCACTCGCGAAGTCATCAACCGAGTATGGCTTCACCTGCTTGTTGCCGCGATTGTGACGGTTCACCATGAATCGAACCGACCCCACGCCGAACAGTTTCCCGTGAGTTGCATCGCGTTCACTGGTGCGGTAGCCAAGTTCGTTCAATCGGTCCACGACCCATTTGATTTCCGAAAGCGTTACGTTTTGTCTCCGCTCCGCCAACTCCCGGATGCGCTGCTTTATCTCGCCGAGTTCAGCCATCGTTTATCCAGCACGAGCGCCCGAGAGCCTCTGCCACTGATACTACATATAGTATCACGGCATTCTGAATGCGGTCAAGCCCTTCCGATCACCCCAGCGGCAGCGATCGTCTCACCACCGGCGAGGAGAACACCACGCTCGTGGTGGGGACTCCGTGCTCGAGGAGTTTCTCGACCAGGCCCTCGAGTTCCTCGACGGAATGCGCCACCACTTTCAGGATGAAGGCATCGCCGCCGGCCACCGAGACTGATCGCCGGATTCTGAGTTTTGGCGAAGCGCCCTTCACGCCCACGGGGCGAAGCGCCGTTGCATTCCGCGGTTCCCAGGTCTCGCACTCTCTGGGTCTACGCCTTCTGGCTGGTGAAACCCATTCGGCGCAGCAAATCCTGGAAGCGCGCGTCGCGCCGGAGCGGCTTAAAACGCGGATCGAGGTTCACGTAGGGCATGAACCCGGAGTGCTCCTCGTATGCCTTTTCCAGCCAGGCTAGCGCGCTGGGCGTTTCGCCCATTCCGGTGTAGATGACGGCGATGTCATAGGCGGGAACAAATTTCCTGCGCGATTGGTCCAGCAACTCGTGCAGGAGTCTCTCGGCGGCGGGACGGTTGCCGGAAACCGCGAAAACATGCGCGATGGAGGACGTCCGCAGCGTGCCGGCAAAGGATTTCTGCAACGCGGCCGAGGCTTCCTGGACCATGCCTTTTTGTTCGTACGCCCAGCCCATGATCATGAGCGCCCAGAGCTCGTTGGGTTGGAACGTGAGCGCGCGGCGCGTGGTGTCGATGGCGCTATCGTAATCGCCGGCCCACACATCGTGCCAGCCCAGACAGGCGATCAGGCCCGGGTTAAAAGGATCCAACGCGACGGCGCGGTCGCATTCCTCCTCCGATTCGCGCCCCCGGTTCGACCATAGCAGGAAGTGCGCAAAGTTGTGCCGCGTCTCGGCATCGTTGGGGTCCAGGCGCAGAGCGCGGCGGAAGCCCTTTTCCGCTTCGGCCCACCTCCACTGCAGGTGAAGTTTGGCGAGTGCCAGAAACGCGTGCCCCGTGGCCAGCGTCGGGTCCAGCTCCACCGCCTTGGCTGCCGACTCCATCACACTGGTGAAACCTGGCAGAGGCCGTAGGACTCCGAACAGAGTCCGGTAGTACAAGCTGCTCGCCAGGCCCGCGTGTGCGGGAGCATAATTCGGATCGGCCTGAATCGACTTTTCGAAATCCCCGCGCAGGAAAGCTTCATATGCCTCAGGGTTCAGCGGGTGAGCCAGAGCCAGGCGCACCTGCGCGCTGGGCCGAAGACTACGTTCGATTCCTTGTGCCACGGCCTGCGCCATCTCTGTGTGGAGGGTAAGGATCTGTCGTAGATCGCGATCATAAGCCATGTTCCAGACCTGCGCCTGATCCACCACCCGGATCAATCGCGCCGAGATGCGGATGCGGTCTCCGTCCCGGCGCACTCCACCTTCCACCACGTAGTCGACCTTCAGATCCCTGGCTATTTGGTCGATTTTTCGATTCGTGCCTTTGTACTGCTTTACGGATGCGGAACCGATCACGCCCAGGCTGTCAGGGTAGAGCCGGCCGACAATGGAGATCATCTCTTCATGCAGGCCCTCCGCGAAATAGGCCTGTTTGGCATCGACGTTGAGATCCTCCAGCGGAAGTACCGCGACCATCGTCTTGCGTTTGGGGGCCAGGATGTGCCCTCGCCCGAGAAATGCTCCGCCGGCCAGCGTGGCGAACGCCGCACCCGAAGAGGCCAGCAGCCAACGCCGCGTTCGTGGAACGGCTGTCATGGACTGCTCCAACTGCTCCAGGTCGGCCAGCAGCGCGGCGGCGGATTGATAGCGCATCGCCCGGTCCTTTGCGAGGGCTTTCAGAATGATGCGTTCCAAGCCTCCGGGCACAGCGGGGTTCAACACCGTTGGGTTCACCGGCGTTTCGTTCAGAATTGCATCGATCAGTTTTTCCGATGTTTCACCGCGGAACGCCGGGCGGCCGGCAGCCATCTGGTATAACACCACGCCGAATGAATAGAGGTCGGTGCGGGAATCCACCTCTTCGCCCCGCGCCTGCTCGGGCGACAGGTACGCCAGCGTCCCCACGAGGCTGCCGGGCCGTGTGAGCGTGGTTCCCTTGGGTGTCTCGCCCGGCTCGGCCAGCGTGGCGGTGGCGCCGGCCGTGGAATGCGGTTCGGCGCCGAGTTTGGCGAGTCCGAAATCGAGAATTTTGATTTGCCCCGGGTGACCGCTCGCTTCCCCCAAGACAAAGATATTCGCCGGCTTGATATCGCGGTGGACAATACCCTTGACGTGCGCCGCATGCAGGGCATCGCATATCTGCACAGCGCAGTGCACCAGCTCCGGAATGGGCACCGGCTCGCCGGCGATGCGATCGCGGAGCGACTCCCCTTCGAGGAACTCCATTACAAAAAAGGGCCGCCCCTCATAGTCTCCCAGGTCATGAATGGTGCAGATGCGCGGGTGATTCAGCGCCGAGGCGGCGCGAGTCTCGCGCTGGAAGCGATCCAGTGCAGTCGGGTCCTGGGCGAAGGCACGTGGCAGGAACTTGATGGCCACGGCGCGGTCCAGGCGGATGTCGCGCGCCTTGTACACCTCACCCATTCCGCCCGCCCGCAGAAACTCCAAAACCAGGTAGGGCCCGATCTGTTTGCCTGCGGGAACCGATGGTTCCGGCTGTGCCTCGGGCCCTTCGGGCGCGTCCGATTCCAGAAACGCTTTCGCCAACTCTTCGTTGTCGAGCAGGGATTCCACTTCCCGGCGAAGCGAGTCATCACCGGCGCACATGCGGTCGAGATACGACCGCCGCTCCCCGGGTGCTTGCTCGCAAGCGGAATGATACAGACTCTCGATTTGCCGCCATCGAGTCGCTACCACAGATGCCTCCCCGCCGGCCCCGCTTGGCGTAACGTCGCCGACCACTGGGCCGAAAACCTGCTCGGAATGTTGTCTACAGAATTTCTAACAGCTCGTGGTTATATTCTACATTAGTCTGTTGCGAGGATCAAGCTGAAAGCTCTTGAGACCTGAAATCACCTCCTTTTTGTCGAGATTTTCGACGATTTGGCCCCCCAGAAATGGGGCGTGGAAATGCGCATCCAACAGCACTCCCTGGAAATAGCTGGGGTCTATTGCACCGGGATGGTCACCTGGCCTCCCGCAATGAAGCCGGAAACCAACGTTAAGGTGGCGGTGCCCGGAGCGAGTCCTGCCGGTAGCTGGAAGTTCACTTGGTAGGCGTCGGCCGCACCGGGGTAGCCGCCCGCGTAAAGCGCCTGAACTGAGCTGGCGTTCACTTTGACCGAGACTGGGGAAGTAACTACAGGCGGTGAGCCCGAGGGGAATGGGCGGCCATACGGCACCGCTGGATTTGTCGGTCCGAGCCCGCTGGCGAAGAGCGTGAGAATCTCGCCGGCTTTGGCGGGCTTGCTGGCCGTCACGAGGGTGAAGTCGCTGGCATGCACTACCGCCGGGCCTCCCTGAGTCGCGATGACTTCGGGGTGAAACATGGGCAGGAGCTGCAGAACGATGCTTTGCGTACTGCCTCCGTTCGCGCGCCGGTTGGCGGGGTCCTCCGTCACCGAGGCGACACGCGGCGCAAAGGCGCCAATCCCGCCGGCCTGGCCGCCGACGCCCAGGAACGCGCCGGTCCCGCCAGTGATATTCAGGTTCGACCGGGCCGCACCCGTGGGCGCTCCCGGAGGCGGCGTCCCTCCGAAGAATCCTCGGAAGAAAATCGTCCCGACCGCCGTTCCACTGCTGGTCTGAATCTCCACTGCGCAATCATCCAGCATGTTGCGGGCAACGTCGGCAATAGCCTGCCCGTTGCCGGCGACGGCGTTGGGGCTGAGCAGGAACATGGTGTGCGTGCAGAACAGCGTGCCTTTGGCCGGCGCGCCACCCACCGCCATAACATCACCGACGCCGATGTGGTAGTTGTAGGTTTTCATCGGCACGTTGGTGGCGTTCTTATTCGTGTTGAACTGAGTGGTGTCAAACGTATCGTAGTTGTAGAGTACGAAGTTGTTCACATCCACCTGTAGCTCCGTGACTGGTGTCTGAGCCAGGCACGAAATCCCGGCGAAGAGCGCGCCGAGAGCAATGCGTCCTGAAATGTTGATCCGATTCATACTTTCTCCTTCAACCCGATTACCGGGAACGGCGTCCAAAAACCGTCACTGGCCGCGAAATTTCTTTTGTGGTAAACTCCCGACCGTATGACGACCCACTGTCCGGAGGACATCAGCGGGTTGCTCGTAGCGTGGAGCGAAGGCGACGAGGAGGCTATCAGGGACGTGGTTTCCGCGATCTACCCGGAGCTCCGGCGGATCGCCCGCCAGCACCTTGGCCGCCGCGCTCCCGATCACACTTTGGAATCGGCTGCTCTGGCCAACGAAGCGTACCTGAAATTGATTCGAGCCCGGGGAATCCGCTGCGAAAACCGTGCGCACTTCTTTGCCCTGTGCGCGCAGATGATCCGGCGCATCCTGGTGGACCATGCGCGCCACGGGCGGTACACCAAGCGCGGCGGCGATGCCGTTCGCGTCCCGCTGAATGAGGCCCTGCTCGGGACGCGTGCGCGCGGGGTCGAAGTGCTGGCTCTGGACGACGCGCTCCGCTCCCTGGCCAAAATCGATCCCCGCAAGGCCCGCGTAATAGAGTTGCGGTTCTTCGGCGGCCTGAACGCGGAGGAGACGGCGGAGGTCCTGCAAATCTCGGCAGAAACCGTATTGCGCGACTGGAGAATTGCCAAGACATGGTTGTTCCGCGAGCTGACTCGGTCCGGAGATCCAGCCAGACGCTCAAATCCATCCACCTAACGACTCTGCGAATGCCACCACGAGCCGGTGGCAATAGGCGACCGCGGGCCTACCCAACCGGCAGCGCTCGTCTCACCACCGGCGATGAGAACACCACGCTGGTGGTGGGCACTCCGTGCTCCAGGAGCTTCTCCACCAGGCCCTCGAGTTCCTCGACGGAATGCGCCACCACCTTCAGGATGAAGGCGTCGCCGCCGGCCACGTGATGGCATTCCGCCACGTTCTGGAAGCCTTTCACGGCCTTCAGGAACGGCCTGTATCGGGGGCCGTCGCAGCTCATCCGGATGATCGCCAGAATGGGCAGCCCTAACGCTTCGCGGTCGATATCGACGCGGTAGCCGGTGATGACGCCGGCGTCCTCCAGGCGCTTCAACCGTTCCGCGGTGGCCGCGGGCGAGAGGCCGATTCTGCGCCCCAGCTCCGCATAGGAGAGGCGCGCGTTTCCCTGCAAGACCGACAGTAACTTTCGTCCGGTTTCATCGAGTAATGCGCTTGATTCCATTGTCATATAGCCAATATACCATTGATTCTATATTCACCAACCGAATTGAGCGGCGTTATCATTAGGGCAGAATGTTGCAACTCCGTGGACAGCCGCTCGCCTTGAAGGAGATCGCTGAGATCGCGTCTGGAAAGGTTCGGCTGGAACTGGCGCCGGCGGCCATGGCGCAAATGGAAGCTTCCCGGCGCGTCGTCCGGCGGGTGGCCGGGGAGCACGTGCCGGTTTACGGCATCAACACCGGTTTCGGCAAGCTATGCGAGGTGCGCATCGCCGACGATGCCATCGAACGGTTGCAGCTCAACCTGGTGCGCAGCCACGCCTGCGGGCTGGGCCGCCCGCTTTCCCCAGAAGAGACGCGCGTGGTCATGGCGTTGCGGGCTAACACGCTGGCGCTGGGGTATAGCGGCGTGCGCCCGCTGATCGCGGAAATCCTCGTGGCCATGCTCGACCGCGGCGTGTTGCCCGTCATTCCCGAAAAGGGATCGGTGGGGGCGAGCGGAGACCTGGCGCCACTGGCGCACCTGGCGCTCGCGATCATCGGCGAAGGCGAGGTGGACTATCAAGGCCGGCGCTGGCCGAGCCGCGACGCGCTGCGGCTGGCGCGAATCGAGCCGGTCCGTTTGGAAGCCAAGGAAGGCTTGGCGCTGCTCAACGGAACGCAGGCGCTGACCGCGGTCGGCGGCCTGGCTCTGTGGCGCGCGTGGCGTGTGGCTGGCCTGGCCGATGTGGCGGGCGCAATGTCGCTCGAAGCGCTGCTGGGAACTCCCGTGGCGTTCGACCAGCGCATTCACGCGGCGCGCCCCCATGCGGGCCAGGCTGTCACCGCCGCGCGTCTTCGGAGCTTGTTGGAGGGGAGCGACGTCGATCCCGCGCGGCGCCGGGCCCAGGGGGCACCGCCCGCCCGCGTGCAGGACGCCTATAGCCTGCGCTCGATGCCGCAGGTGCATGGGGCGGTGCGCGGCGCTCTGGCGTATGCGCGCGAGGCGGTCGAGACCGAGACCGGGTCCGCCACCGACAACCCGCTGGTCTTCGCCGACACCGGGGAGGTTCTTTCCGGCGGCAATTTCCACGGCGCGCCCCTGGCGCTGGCCTACGATTCGGCGGCCATTGCCATGACCACGCTGGCCGGCATTGGCGAGCGCCGCATCGACCGGCTGGTGAATCCCGACCTCAACGACGGCCTGCCCGCGTTTTTGGCCTCGGATCCAGGGGTCTCGTCGGGCTTCATGATCGCGCAGGTGGTGGCGGCATCGCTGCTGAACGAGTCGAAGGTGCTGGCGCATCCCGCCAGCGTCGATAGTCTGCCGACTTCGGGCGGACAGGAAGACCACGTTTCCATGGGAATGACGGCGGCGACGAAGCTGCGCGCCATCGTCGAGAATGGGGAGTACATGGTTGCCATCGAGCTGCTGGCGGCGGCGGAAGCGCTGCGCTATCGCGAGCCGTTCGAGCCGGGGCCCCAGATCCGCCGCGTGGTGGAGGTGGTTCGCTCCCTCGCGCCGCCGCTCGAGGAAGACCGGCCGCTGGCGGGCGATATCGAGGCCACCGCGGCGGCCATTCGACAAGGTAGATTTGATGAGTGGGCGGTTGCATAAATGAAGACTGGGCAAGCTAAAGCATGCCCCACCGGGGGCGGCATGAGCTGCAAGGGGTGGCAGCAGGAGGCCGCCCTGCGCATGCTTCACAACAATCTCGATCCCGAGGTGGCGGAAAATCCCGATCAGTTGATCGTCTACGGCGGGACGGGCCGCGCGGCCCGCGACTGGCCGTCGTTTCACGCCATCGTCCGCGCGCTCCAATCGCTCGAAAACGACGAGACGCTGCTGGTGCAGTCGGGAAGGCCGGTGGGCATCTTCCGCACGCATGCCGATGCGCCGCGCGTGCTCATCGCCAACGCCAACCTGGTGGGCCACTGGTCCAACTGGGACGAGTTCAACCGTTTGGAGAAGATGGGCCTCACCATGTACGGCCAGATGACCGCCGGCTCGTGGATCTACATTGGCAGCCAGGGAATCGTGCAGGGAACCTACGAGACTTTCGCCGCCGTGGGGCGCAAGCATTTCGGCGGGCCGCTGGCGGGCAAGATGGTGGTGTCGGGCGGCATGGGCGGCATGGGCGGCGCGCAACCACTTGCGGCCACCATGAACGGCGCGTGCTTCCTGGGGGTGGAGGTCGATCCGCAGCGCATCGAGCGGAGGATCGAGACCGGCTACTGCGACGCGATCGCCTGGAACCTGGACGATGCTCTTGCCGCGTTGCGCGCGGGGAATGCGCTATCGGTGGGGTTGGTGGGGAACTGCGCGGACGTGCTGCCGGAGTTGGTGCGCCGCGGCTTCGTCCCCGATGTGCTCACCGACCAGACCAGCGCGCACGACCCGTTGAACGGCTACGTTCCCAACGGCATGACGCTGGAGCGGGCGCGCGCCCTTCGCGCACGCGATCCCGAAGAGTACCTGGCGCGATCGCTGGAAGCCATGGCCGCGCATGTCGAGGCCATGCTAGCTCTGCAGAAGCAAGGCGCCGTGACCTTCGACTACGGCAACAACATCCGCGCGCAGGCCAAGAAAGCGGGTGTCGCGCAGGCTTTCGACATTCCCGGCTTCGTGCCGGAGTACATACGGCCTCTGTTTTGCGAGGGCCGCGGGCCATTTCGTTGGGTGGCCCTGTCCGGCGACCCCGAAGACATCTACCGCACCGACCGCCTGGCGCTGGAGCTTTTTCCGCATAACGAGACGCTGGCCCGCTGGTTGCCGCTGGCGCGAGAGCGCATCCGCTTTCAGGGCCTGCCGGCGCGCATCTGCTGGCTGGGCTACGGGGAACGCGCGGAATTCGGCGTGGCCATCAATCGCCTGGTGCGCTCGGGCGAGCTGAGCGCGCCCATTGTCATCGGGCGCGATCACCTGGACGCTGGTTCCGTGGCATCGCCCTACCGCGAAACGGAGGCCATGCGGGACGGGTCGGACGCCATCGCCGACTGGCCCTTGCTCAACGCGCTGCTGAATACCGCCGCGGGGGCGTCGTGGGTGTCCATCCACAATGGCGGAGGCGTGGGCATCGGGTACTCGCAACATGCCGGAATGGTGGTGGTGGCCGACGGCACGGATGAAGCCGAGCGGCGCTTGGAACGCGTGCTGACGACCGACCCGGGGCTGGGCGTCATCCGCCATGCGGATGCCGGCTACGAAGAAGCCATCCGCTTCGCCAGAGAGCATCAGCTCAAGCGGCCGATGGAGCAGGCAGAGTGATGAGACAACTGGTTGAGTGTGTTCCCAACTTTTCCGAAGGGCGCGATGCCGCCAAGATGGATGCGATTGTCCAGACCATCGTTGCGGTTCCGGAAGTGGTCCTGCTGGATCGCGAATCGGACGCCGATCATAACCGCTCGGTTCTGACCTTCGTCGGACCGCCCGCGGCGGTGGCCGAAGCGGCATTCCGCGCGGTTGAAAAAGCGGCGTCGCTCATCGACCTGACCCGGCACCAGGGCGCGCACCCGCGCATCGGGGCGACCGACGTCGTGCCGTTCATCCCCATCGAAGGCGTGACGCTGGAGGATTGCGTCAAGCTCGCCGAGCGCGTGGGCAGCGAGATCTGGAACAAGTTGAAGATTCCCGTCTACTTCTACGAAGCGGCTGCCAGACGGCCCGAACGCGTGAATCTCGAAGACCTTCGGCGCGGCCAATTCGAGGCGCTGCTCCAAGAGATGGGGACCGTGCCCGAGCGCCACCCGGACGTGGGCGACCCGATTTGCCATCCAACCGCCGGCGTCACCGTGGTGGGCGCGCGCAAATTTCTGATTGCCTACAACATCAACCTGGGGACCGCCGATGTCGGCATCGCCAAAAAGATTGCCAAGGCCATTCGATTCTCCTCCGGCGGTTTCCGCTACGTGAAATCGATGGGGGTAGCCCTGGCGTCGCGAAACCTGGCCCAGGTTTCCATCAACCTGACGGATTTCGAACAGACCCCCATGCACTTGGTTTTCGAAAGCGTGCGCCGGGAAGCGGAGCGCCATGGCGTGCCGGTGGTGGGGAGCGAGATTGTGGGCCTGATTCCGAGGAAGGCGCTGGAAATGTCGGCCGAGTATTTCCTGCGGTATGAAAATTTCAGCCCGGAGCTGGTGTTGGAAAACCGCATCGCCGATGCCATGGCGTCGCGCAGGGGGTTGCCGGAGTTTCTGGATGCGTTGGCTGCTCCCACCGCCACGCCCGGCGGAGGCAGCGCGGCGGCGGCAGCAGCGGCCATGGCGGCCGCGCTGGGCGCCATGGTGACGCGGCTCGCGAAACTGGACAGCGGCGGGTTCGAGGAGGACCGGCGGTTCTTCACCGGCGCCGTCGAGCGCGACGCCGAGGCGTTTCAGCGGGTGATGGCGGCTTACAAGCGTCCCAAGGAAGAGCGCGGGCCGTTTGTCGAGGAGGCGCTGCATGGGGCGGCGGAGGTTCCGCTGGAAGTTCTGGAACGCGCTTCCGCCATGTTGACGCGGCTGGCGGAGCTTCAAATCCCGGCCAGGTTCGCGTCCGATCTGGCGGTGGCGAAAGCGCTGGCGGCGGCGGCGAGAACCGGCACGCTGGAAAACGTACGCATCAATCTCGACGCCATCAAGGACCAGGATTTCCGGGCATCGGTGGAAGCGCGCCTGCGTGCGTTGAACCTCGATGAGTGAGCTGGCCGTCTGGAATTGCGCGCAACTGGTCACCCTGGCGGGACCGGCGCGGCCGCGGGTTGGCCTCGAAATGCGGGAACTCGCCATCGTTCCCGACGGCGCCATGTTGATTCGCGATGGCCGCATACACGCCATCGGGTCCCGCGCGGGGATGGAGCGAGTGCTTTCGGCCGATGCCCAAATCGTCGATGCGGGCGGCCGCATCGTTCTTCCCGGGTTTGTCGACGCGCACACTCATCCCGTGTTCGCGGGCACGCGGGCCGCTGAATTCGAGGAGCGCGCGGAAGGCGCCACCTACACGGAAATCGCGGCCCGCGGCGGAGGCATCCGGTCTACCGTGCGCCTCACTCGCCAGGCCAGCGAGGCGGAACTGCTGGTGGCCGCGCGCCGGTACTGTGCGTGGTTCCTGCGCGGCGGTACCACCACCGTCGAAGCCAAATCGGGATACGGCTTGTCGCTCGAGGCGGAACTCAAGATTCTGAGGGTCATCCGGCAACTCGCGGCCGGTGGGCGCCTGCGCTACGTTCCCACGTTCCTGGGAGCGCACGAGGTCCCGGATGAGTATCGGGGCGGTCTCGACGCCTATGCGGATCTGGTAGTTCACGAAATGCTGCCGCGTATCGCGGAAGAGCACCTCGCCGAATACTGCGACGTGTTCTGTGAACCCACCGTGTTTCCGGCCGCCCAGGCTCGCGCAATTCTCCGCGCCGCGCGGGACCGCGGGTTCGGTCTTCGCATTCACGCCGATCAATTCACTCCCGACCAGGGCGCGCTGCTCGCCGCCGAGCTTGGCGCTGTCACCGCGGACCACCTGGAAGCCACGGGTTCCGCGGGCCTGGAAGCGCTCAAGTCCGGCGGCGTCCAGCCGGTCCTGTTGCCGGCGTCGGTCTACCATCTTGGTTCCACGCGTTATCCGGCGGCGCGCCAGATGATCGAACTTGGACTACCGGTGGTGCTCGCCACCGACTTCAATCCGGGATCGTCTCCCACTGCCTCGATGCCCATGGTGCTCTCGCTGGCTTCGACGCAGATGAGAATGACACCGGCGGAATCCATCACCGCCGCCACCATCAACGCCGCTTACAGCCTGCGCCGCGGCCACCAGGTCGGATCGCTCGAGCCCGGCAAGTCCGCGGATTTCGCCATCCACGATTGCGGCGACTACCGTGAGCTTCCATACTTTTTCGGGCGGGAGCCGGCCTGGGCCGTATATGTTGGCGGCACTTGCGTTTACAACTCCCCGCATTTTTGTTGATCGAAATTCGCGTTTCGTACGTCTAATAGATAGCTGGAGGATTTCATGAATTGCCAGTTGAAGCTCGCGGAATTGCGTGCCAGGACGGATCGCCAGCTCGTCACCCTGATCCGTACCAGGTTAGACGAAGGCTTTGCGTCTCGCGCCGAAGCGGAGAGAGCTTATTCTGAAGTCCTCGTGCTGCTGCCCACCGTCCGCGATGTGACTGAAGCCGAGGGCCGCCACTTGGAATCGAAGCTGGCGCGCCTTCGGGAACTCCTGGACGAACGCCCGGTGCCGGCCATGGCGCGCATGGAAGCAGCCTGTTCCTGAGGTCGCATTTCGACTGACACGGGTGCTTAACCGTTCTGGGGGAAGGCTGGCCAGGAATGCGCCCGACAGGATGCGCCCCATTGTCGCCGTGTGCCCCAAAACGGTTAAGCATCCGCTGACACCAGAGCTGACACCAGAGCAGTTGTATTTTCGGGGGGACAGGGATACCATACAAACACCATTACCCATTTGAAAGGGGGAAACGGATGGCACACTACCTGTTACAAGTCAGCTACACTGCAGCGGCATGGGCCGCGTTTCTAAAGAAGCCGCAGGATCGCTCCAAGGCCATTCAGGGGGCTATCGAAGAACTCGGGGGAAGGCTGGAAGGAATGTGGATGTCCTTCGGCGAATCCGACATCATCGGGGTGGCCCAGATGCCGGATAACATCAGCGCGGCCGCATTCGCTATGGCCATCTCCGCCGGCGGTGCATGCCGGTCGGTGAAAACTACTCCGCTCATGACTATGGAAGAAGGCCAGGCGGCCATGAAGAAGGCCGCAGCCAGCAAGTACCGTCCGCCTTCGGCTTAGCACGCGGTTTCTCAGATTCGCTTACGTAAGCGAAGACCGCTCCCTGACGGTCACGGCTCTGCCCGAAGTGACAATCAGAGCGTTCCCCTACCTCGCCCGCGATTGCGCCAGGATGAAGGCCGGGCCTGCCCCGCGGCGCGCCACGTGATACAACTGTCTTGAAAGGCAGCGCCTCATGAAAATTCGTCCTGAAGATGCCCTTGAATACCATTCCTCATCTCCGGCGGGAAAGGTGTCGGTTACCCCGACCAAACCCTGCCAAACGCAGCGCGATCTGAGCCTTGCCTATACGCCCGGCGTGGCCGTTCCGTGCCTGGAGATCGAGCGCGACGCGAGCCTCGCCTACAAGTACACCGCCAAAGGCAACCTGGTGGCGGTGGTGAGCAACGGCACGGCGGTGCTGGGCCTGGGCAACATCGGCGCTCTGGCGGGCAAGCCCGTCATGGAAGGGAAGGGAGTTCTGTTCAAGCGCTTTGCCGATATCGACGTCTTCGATATCGAGCTTGCCAGCGAGGACCCTAAGGAAATCATTCGCACCTGCCAGTTGCTCGAGCCCACCTTCGGAGGCATCAACCTGGAGGACATCAAGGCGCCGGAGTGCTTTTATATCGAAGAGGAGTTGCGGAAGACGATGAAGATCCCGGTCTTCCACGACGATCAGCACGGCACTGCCATCATCTCGGGCGCCGGGTTGCTCAATGCGCTGGAAATCGTAGGCAAGAAGATCGAAGAGGTGAGAGTGGTGTTCAGCGGCGCTGGCGCCGCCGGCATTTCCTGCGCCGCGCACTATATCAGGCTGGGCGTGCGCCGCGAGAACATCATGATGTGCGATACCAAGGGTGTCATCTACCAAGGCCGGACCGAGGGCATGAACCCTTATAAGGCTCGCTTCGCCGCCAAGACCGAGGCCCGCACGCTGGCCGAGGCGCTGGTGGGCGCGGACGTCTTCTTCGGACTTTCCACCGCCAATTGCCTCACCCCGGAGATGATCCTCACCATGGCGCCGGACCCCGTCATCTTCGCGATGGCCAACCCGGACCCCGAAATCGCATACGATGTCGCGGTGGCCACGCGCCCCGATGCCATCGTGGCCACGGGCCGCTCCGATTACCCCAACCAGGTGAACAACGTGCTGGGGTTCCCGTTCATTTTCCGCGGCGCGCTGGACGTGCGCGCCACCACCATCAACGATGAAATGAAGCTCGCCGCCACCCGCGCACTGGCTTCCCTGGCCAAGGAAGACGTGCCCGATTCCGTGCTGCGGGCCTACGATGTGGAGCGCCTCGATTTCGGGCGCCAGTACATCATCCCCAAACCCTTCGACCCGCGCGTGCTCATTTGGGAAGCCTCCGCGGTGGCGCAGGCCGCCATGGATACCGGCGTGGCGCAGGTGCCCGTCGAGATCGGCGAGTACCGCGAAGCGCTCGAGCGCCGCCTCGGCAAGGCCTACGGGGTGGTGCGCAGTATGATCAACAAGGCGCAGAAGCAGCCCAAGCGCATCGTTTTCACCGAAGGCGAAGAGGGCAAGATTCTGCGCGCCTGCCAGATCCTGCTCGACGAGAAGATCGCCCTCCCCGTCCTGCTCGGCAGCGAAGACAAGATCCGCGCCAAGGTGGCCGAGATGCATCTGCACGTGGACGGCGCGCAGATCGTCGAGCCGGCGAAATTCCCGCGGCTCGAGGAGTACACCGAAGAATTCTTCAGCCTGCGGCAGCGCAAAGGCGTGACCCGCACCGAGGCCGGGCAGCTCATTCTCAACCCCGTGACCTTCGGCAGCGTGATGGTGCGGCTCAACGACGCCGATGCCCTCATCGGCGGCCTCACCACCCACTATCCCGACACCATACGGCCGGCGCTCCAGGTAATCGAGGTGCGCCCCGAGCTGCGGATAGTGGCTGGCGTCTACGTGCTCATCACGCCCAAAGGCGACCTCTATTTCCTGGCCGATGCCACGGTCAACATCGAGCCGACTTCCGAAGACTTGGCCGAAATCGCCATCATGGCCGCGGAAAAGGCGCGCCGCTTCAACCAGGAGCCGCGCGTGGCCATGTTATCCTTCTCGAATTTCGGCAGCACCCGCCATCCGCTGGCCGACAAGGTCCGGCGCGCCGTGAACCTGGTGCGGCAGCGCGCCCCCGGCCTCATGATCGACGGCGAAATGCAGGCCGATACCGCGGTGGTCCCGCAGATCATCGAGGAGACATACCCGTTCAGCACGCTCAAGGGCGGCGCCAACGTGCTGATCTTCCCCAGCATGGAGGCCGGTAACATCGCCTACAAGCTGCTGCAACGCATCGGCGGCGCCGAGTGCATCGGACCGCTGCTCACCGGCCTTTCGAAACCGGTGCACGTGTTGCAGCGCGGCTCGGAAGTCAACGACATTGTGCACGTGGCGGCCGTGGCCGTGGTAGACGCGCAGGAAGTCGGCAAACCCGACCGCACGCTCAGCGCCGCCGTGCGCCGTTAGGCTCGGAGCGGGCCATGCATCGCCGGAATTTCCTCCAGGCCGCTATTGCCCTGGCCGCCGCGCCCGCCGGCCGCGCCGCCGAAAAGTTCGATCTCGCCGCCATCGAACGCCCCCGCGTGCTGAAAGCCGCGGACCGCTACCTCGCCGAACAGCCGGTCACCGTGACCGCCTCGAACTCCCCGCGCAGCGCCGGCGGCCGGCACGATTTCTTCTCCGAAGCCGACTACTGGTGGCCCGACCCACAGAACCGCGGCGGCCCCTACATCCAGCGCGACGGCATGAGCAACCCGGACAATTTCCTCGGGCACCGCCGCGCCATGATCCGGCTGAGCCTCATCGTGCCCGCGCTGGGGGCGGCCTACAAGATCACGCGCCAGCGCAAGTATGCGGACCATGCGGCCCGGCACCTGCGCGCGTGGTTTGTCGAGGGCGGAACCCGCATGAATCCCAACCTCGAATACGCGCAGGCCATCCGGGGCCGTTTCACGGGGCGGGGGACTGGGATCATCGATACGCTCCACCTGGTGGAAGTCGCGCGCGCCGCGGGGCAGCTCGGCCTGGCGCCGCCCGACCTGGCGGGCGTGAGGCAATGGTTCGCGTCCTATCTGGAGTGGATGACCACGCACGCCTACGGCATCGCCGAGCGCGACGCCAGGAACAACCACGGCACGTGTTGGGTGGCGCAGGTGGCCGCCTTTGCCCAGTTCACCGGCAACGCGGACCTCACGGCTTACTGCCGCAACCGGTTCCAGACCGTGCTCATTCCCAACCAGGAGGCGCCCGACGGCAGCTTCCCCTTGGAACTGGCCCGCACCAAGCCCTACGGCTATTCCTTGTTCAACCTGGACGCTTTCGCGATTGCCGCCCAGACCCTCACGTCCAAAGACCAGAACCTATGGACGTGGAAGCTGCCCGACGGCCGGGGAATGGCCAAAGCCATGGCCTACATGTATCCGTACATGCTGGACAAAAAGAAGTGGCCCAAGCCGCCCGACGTCATGTATGACAAAGAGTGGCCTGTTCGCCAGCCGTGCCTGTTGTTCGCCGGGCTGGCGCTGGGCAAGCCCGAGTATCTCGCGCTATGGCGCAAGCTCAACGCCGACCCCACCGTCGAGGAAGTAATACGCAACTTTCCCGTGCGCCAGCCGCTGCTTTGGACTTGACACCAACCAGTTTGTAGTGCAAACTAGTTGGTATATGGATCAGATCGAAAGTCTCTTGAATCGGCCCAAGGCTTACTACAACATCGACGGTGTGGGCGAGCTGGCTGGGGGCTTTATGTGCCTGGGCTGTGGGCTGCTCATGTGGTTGCAGGCGCATGCGCCCAAGGATTCCGTCTGGCATGGGATGCCCGCGTTCATTATCTATGTCGGGCTGATGTGCTTGATCCTCCACTACGGGCCCCAGGCGATCAAGAAGCACATTACCTATCCGCGCACAGGGTTCGTCCAGTACCGTGCGCGCGACGCGCGTTGGCGTCCGGCGATCCTTGGGGCTGTCGCTGGGGCGGCGACGACCGTTGGCTTGGCCGTCGCGCTTCGGCGGCACTGGAATATGGCGACGCCCGCCTCTCTCATCGGCCTCCTGTTCGCGGCGACCTATGCCTACGGATTTGCCAGGACCGTTCGCTGGAAATTGGCGGTAGCCGGGGTTGTGGCGCTCGGCTCGGTCGCGATTGCCATGCTTCCGCCGGATCTGGTTGGCGCGCTGGCGAACCACTCATGGGCGGGCGCATTCATGCTTATCATGACGCTTTACGGCGCCGTGCTATCGATCTCGGGCGGCATCAGCTTCTGGCTCTACCTTCGCCACACCGAAGCTCCAGCGCAGGAGGCGCAGTGAACCGGCAAATCCAGACCATTGCGGAACTCGACCGTGTGATTCACGAACCGGGGCGGCTCATGCTGGTCGCCCTTTTGTTCGCCGTCGACAGATCCGACTTCCTGTATCTGCAACATGAAACCGGTATGAACAAGGGCACGCTTTCCAGTCATCTGTCGCGCCTGGAGGAGGCTGGCTACGTCGAGGTGTCGAAGACCTATCGTGGCAAGGTGCCGCAGACGTTGCTGCGTCTCACGGCGGCGGGCCGCAAAGCCTTCGAGCAGTATCGGCGGAAGCTCAGAGGAGCACTCTAGATGCTCGCTTACTCGTTCCAGTTCTTGCCCTTGAAGATGCCGTTCATCATCTGAAACAGTATTTGGGCGCTCGACTGCTGCTGCTTGTCGAGTTCCTTATAGATCTTGACGAAGGCTCTCATTTCGACGCCGGCCATCTGAGACTCTATGTCGGCTTGGCTCTTCACCAGCTTGTCGATTTCGTCCTGGCTCTTGCCGGCTGAAACAGCCTCGCCGATGGCTTGGCGGCTCTTGACCGCCTCGTCGCGCAGCGGCGCGGCTTCCTTCTGGCCCTCGTCGAGGACGGTTTTGACCAGCTTCTTCTGGTCCTTGTTGAGCTTGAGGTCGTCGGTGAGAATCGCCAGCTTATCGGGCGAGCTGTTCATCGGCATAACGGGACCACCCGCTCCGCCGCCCCTTCCACCACCACCGCGCTGAGCGGAAGCCAGAGTGGCGGCCAGAATGCCGGCCAGTAAGAATCTGAAAAACATGGGAGATCCTTTAGTTCCTTCCTCTTCTTCCGCCGCCGCCGGCGGGCGTATTGAACAGCGCGGCCATCAGCTCAAATGCCGACGCGGCCTTGCCCTGTTGATTGGGTTTGAGCGTCGCACAGACCTTGGCGAAGGCCTTGGTCTCAACGCCGGTCACCTGGGCGGCCAGGGAGGCATAGGTGTCCATGGTCTTCTTGAGATCGTCCGCGCTCGCGCCGCTCATGATCGCGTTCACAATCGCCACCCTTCCCTGCGTCAACTGCTGGCGCAGTGGCGCGGATTCTTTCATGGCGTCGGCCAAAACCGTCTGGGCTTCGGCCTTCTGGTCCTTGTTGAGCTTGAGGCGTTCGGCGAAGATATCGAACGGGGTCTGGCGCTCGATGCGCGGCATTGCGCCCATGTCGTCTCCCGGGCCGTTTCTCGGGCCGATGTCGCGGGTATCTAAGGTTCCCATGCCGCCGCCACCCTGAGCGAACGCCAGAGCGGTGGCCATCATCGTGGTTAGCAACAGTCTGATGAACATGAAACCTCCATGGTTTACTCGATTAAAGCACGAATCGGCGGGGAATGGCGGAGGCCGGCAATGCGGAGTGGCCGTTGGGCGTCGCTTGCACGTAGAATAGAAAAATGAAGGTTCTTGCCCTGGCACTCGCCGCCCTGTTGCCCTGCCTGGCGGCTTCTTCGGACGCCGATTCGGGCAAGTCGATGGGCAGCCCCAGCGCTCCCATCCGGATCGAGGTTTTCAGCGACTTCGAATGCCCCGCCTGCAAGGGACTGCACGAGCAGATCCTGCCTTTGGTCTTCAAGGATTACGTGATACCTGGCAAGGTATACCTGGTGAGCCGCGAGTACCCGCTTCCCATGCATCAGTATTCGCGCGAGGCCGCCAACTACGCCACCGCGGCCGCGCGCATCGGCAAGTATGAACAGGTGGCCAACGCGCTATTTCTGAACCAGGCAGCCTGGGAGGTGAGCGGCAAGGTGTGGGACACGGTGGCCAACGTCTTGACGCCGGCGGAAGCCAAGAAGGTGCAATCGCTGGCGAAGGACGCCTCTGTTTTGAGCGCGGTGGAGCGCGACGTGGACGCGGGGAAGGCGGCGGCCATCAACCAGACTCCCACCATGATCGTCACGCGCGACACGAGACGATTTCCGGTTGCCGGCGCGGTCAACTACAATCTCTTGAGGTCCCTGCTCGATGGTCTCCTCAAGTAGAGTTTTCCGGACGGTGGTGCTGGCGCTGCGGGTGGCGTTGGGCGCGGTGTTCGTCTACGCGGCGTGGACCAAGCTGCGGCAGCCGTGGGAGCTGTTTGCGATGTCGATCGACGCCTACAAAGTGCTGCCCTATTGGGCCGTACTGGCGGTGGCGCGCGCGCTGCCATGGGCCGAAATGCTGATCGGCCTGGCGCTCATGGCGGGGCGCTGGCTGCGAGTCTCGGCGGGCGCGGCTTCGCTGCTGCTGCTGATGTTCTTCGCACTGATGGTCAGGGCGTACGTCAAGGGCATGCAGATCGACTGCGGCTGTTTCGGCCTTGGGGAGGCGATCTCGGCCCGCACGCTGGCCCGCGATGGAGCGCTGCTGGCGGGCTGCCTGTTTCTGACCTGGACGAGCTTCCGCGGCCGCTGGAAAGCGGCGTGAAAGACGCTCTCCAAAGAGAGCTGGAGTATCACGAGAAGCTGTATTCGGGCTTCGCCCAAGCGCACTTCGCGCGGCCGGCGGTGAGGGCGCTGCGCCAGCACATGGTGGAGCGCATCCTGCGGATGACCGGCGCGGGCGCGCGCTCCCGCGTGCTGAGCCTGGGATGCGGAATCGGCGATACGGAACTGCTGCTGGCCCCGCACGTGGCCGAGGTGGTGGGGGTGGACCTTTCGCCCGCCGCGGTGCGGCAGGCGCGCGCCGATGCCGGCCGCCTGAGGATCGCCAATGCGCGCTTCGAAGAAGGAACCACCGCCGAGCCCTTGGCAGGGCGGCATGGCGCCGCTGGCGCAGCGGCCCTGCTCCATTGGAGCGAGCAACGGTCAGAATCCGTTACCGCGGAGGGCAGCTACGACCTGGTGATGGCGATTTTCTTCTTGCACCACCTGCCGGACCAGGAGCTGGCGGAATTGCCGGGCCGGGTGAAAGGCCTGCTGGCGCCGGGCGGCGTATTTTATTCGCTCGATCCCAGTAGCAGGCGGCTTTCCGGCGCCATCGGGCGGCTGCTGTTTCCCGGGTTGATGAAGCGATACCAGACCTCGGATGAGCGGGAACTCGAGCCGGAGCCGACGGCCGAGTTGTTCCGCGGCGCGGGGTTCGACGCCCGCGTCACCATGTACGACTTCGGGTCGTCGCCGCTGGCGGGGTTGCTGCCCGGCTGGCGCGCGGGGTACCGGGCGGCGCGCGCGGTGGACGATTGGCTGCTCCGCGTGCCGGCACTGCGGAGGCTGGGCAGCAATTTCGAAGTGATGGCGCGGCTATGAACCAGGTGGGGCGGGCAATCGTGCCCGCAGCCGGCCTTCCGGCCGGCTGGACCCGCTGGAAAGCGGGTCCGCAGGCTGAAAGCCTGCCCCACAATACGCGGATCACAATGGGCAGATTTCCGAAACCGTGGCCAGCGTCCCGCCGCCGGCTCGGACTTCTTCCAGCGCGCGCGCGGAGTCTTCGGCGGTCAACGCCGCCACTGCGTCCGTCACCAGCGTCACGGGCTTGCCGGTCTTCAACAGGCCGCGCACGGCGTACAGCACGCAGATCTCGGTGACCACGCCGTAGACCACGTAGCGATCGGCGTTCAGGCGCTCGACCACGCGGACGAGGTCGGGGGACAGGAAGACATCCACGGTCTGCTTTTCGACGATGATCTGCGACTTACCGTCGAGCAGCGTCGCCTCGGCCTTGCGCTGGCCCCAGGTGCCGGCGACGCAGTGCGGCGGCCAGACGGAAAACTCGGGATCGTTTTCCGCGTGGGCATCGGTGGTGGAGACCACCGGGATGCCGTGCGCCGCGGCGAAGCGGTTGAGGCGCGCGATGGCGGGGACGATGCGCTCGGCGTTGGGCACATACAGCGCGCCGGCGGGGTAGAGAAAGTCCAGTTGGGAATCGATGTCGAAAAAAACGGTTTTCATCCAGCCACGTTCAAGCGGGTGCGATCGATCAGGGCGCGCAGCTCGCGGCTGTAGACGACCGGCCACGGCTCCGCCACTTCCAATTGTCGCAGAGCCGCGGGCAGCTTCGCCAACGACTCGGCCGCGCGGCGGCGCGCTTGCTCGACGGTGGGCAGCGGCTCGACCAGGCGGCCTCCCAGGATCACCGGGCGCAGCAGCGCTTCGCCTTTGCCGCATTCACCCGACCGCGCCACCACGTCGCGCGCTTCCTCGCGGAAAATCTGCTTCGAGCCGGGGAGCGAAATCTTGTCCGCGCTGTATTTGGCGGTGAAACGCTGGATGCCGCAGATCTCCAGCTCCACCATTTTGTAAACGGCGCTGAGCGCGGGGGCGTCGGCCGAAGTGGCGAGCTGGGTGCCGACGCCGAAGGCGTCGATGGGCGCGTCGGCGTTCGCCAGGTCGCGGATGCGGTACTCGTCCAGGTCGCCGCTGGCCATGATCCTGGCTTCGGGCAGGCCGGCCTGGTCGAGGATGGCGCGGACCTGGCGCGAGAGAGCGAGGAAGTCGCCGCTATCGATGCGCACGCCCCACAGGGGCCGGCCAAGCTCGGCCGCGCGGCGCGCGCCCTCCAAGGTGTCGTAGGTATCGATGAGCTGGATGGTGAAATCGCCGAGGACCCGCTGGAGCTGGCGGAAGGCCTCCATCTCCCCGGGGAACGACATGACCCACGAGTGCGCCGAGGTGCCCATTACGGGGATGCCATAGCGGAAGCCGGCCAGTGTATTACTGGTGCCGGCGCAGCCGCCGATGTACGCGGCGCGCGCGCCCAGCACGCCCGCTTCCGGCGAATGCGCGCGGCGCGTGCCGAACTCGATCACGGTCCGGCCGCCGGCCACTTCCACCGAGCGCGCGGCCTTGGTCGAGATTAGCGACTGGAACGCCACCGCCGGGAGGACGTACGTTTCCGGGATCTGCGCCTCGATGATGGGCGCGCGGACGGTAAGGACCGGCTCGCCGGGAAACACCGGGATGCCCTCGGGGACCGCGAACAGATCGCCGGTGAAGCGGAAGCTGCGGAGGTAATCGAAGAAGGCCGGCGACGCGTGGCGGAACTGCGCGAGGCCGCGGAGGTAATCGATTTCTTCGGCGGTGAAACTCAGGTTGAGCAGGTAATCGACCACCTGGGGGAGGCCGGCGGCGAGGATGAAATTGCGGTGCGGAGGAAGACGGCGGATGGTGTACTCGAAGGCGGCTTTCTCCGCGACCTTGCCGGACTCGAAGTAGCCGGCGGCCATGGTGAGCTCGTAGAGGTCGGTGAGGAGGGCGCTCATGGTCGGTTGGCAGGCGGAACCGCCTGCCCCACCACACACAACAACATTACTTCTTCTTGGGCTGCGGGGGCGGCGGCTCTTTCACGTCCGCGGCGGCTTTTTGCAGGTCGTCCACAGCCTTGCTGTCCAGTTCATAGATGCTGGGCTCGTTTTCGCGTTGCGCAAAATATTGGCTACCCTGCTTCGTAATGGTGACTTTCTCGACCCGTTTGCCATCGTTGGAAGTCACTCGGGCTTCGAAGACCGGCTCGCCAGCGCCTTTCTCGGGGAACTTCGTGGCAGCGAGGTCGCGCAGCTTGTCGATCAGGTTCTGGACGCTGGTGTTGTCCATGGTCTTGGCGCCGGCGAGCCACTTGTCGCCGCTCTTGGCGTAGGTCACGGTCTTGAGCTCGACCTTGCTGGGATCGCTGAAACCGAAATCGAAAAGCTTCTTGTTGCGGAAGTCGTCGAGGTTTTTGTCGAGCGCGTCGGCGAGATCGGAGGCCACTTTGTACGTGCCCACGACCGCAGAACTTCTGGCGTAGCAGTTCTTGTCCTTGTCCTTGCGGACCTCGAGCGTCTGGTTGCCGCCGGCGTCGGCGACCACCGCGGTGGCCACCTTGGCGGCGGCCGCGAAGCTCTTGGCTATGTCCAACTGGGCGCCTGCGAGATCCATCTTGGCGTCCTTGAGCTTGTTGATGAGGGTATCCACCTGCGAGCCATCGGCGCGCAGCGGACGCGGTTTGAGGATCTGCCACTCGTTTTGATTGTTCTTGCCGAACTCGACGGGGGTCCCCTTGGCCTGGAGCTCGACGCGCGTGAGCTTATCGGAATCGAAGGTGAGGAGGCGCTTGTCGCGGAGGTCGGTGGGAGTCTTGTCGAGACTCGACTTGATGTAGCTCGAGACGGTGAACACGCGCGAGCCGCCGGCGAGCTTGGCGTAGGCGCCGGAACCGGTGGGCGTGTCGTCGCCGATCAGCAACTCGTCGCTCTTGCCGTCTTTCTTCACGACGGTGATATCGAGCGTGGGCATGTGCAGGCCGTAAGGCTGGAGGTCGGCGGCCTTGTCCTCGATCAATTTGTCGGCGTTGAGGGAGGAGAGCGACGAGACCATGGAGCCCACGGTGTCCGGGTCGGCCGCGAGCTGGGTAGGTTGGGTAAGCTGCCACTTGCCGTTCACGCGGCGCAGATCCTGAAGCTCGCCGGTGAGCTTCTTGATCTTGATTTCCTGGAACTGGTCGTCGGGTATGGAAAGAAGCTTGGTGGTGGTGTCGGTGGACGCCTTACTGGCCGCGGCCTGCTTCTTGTTCGACCACCAGACCAGGCCGCCCAGAACAGCCAAAACAGCGACCGCGACCAACAGCCCCGTTGGCTTCATGAGTTACCTCCTCTTCCACCAAGTGGCCATGCCGAACCCCACCACGGCCAGCGGGAAGATCACGATGCTCAGCCAGAACACCAGGTTCATCTTCTGCGCGCTGATATTGAGCGGCCGGTCTTCGGGCGCCTTGGGCCGGATGGAGATGAGGTCCTCATCGGCCGTGAGCCAGTTGATCATGTTGAGGAACAGATCGCGGTTGCCGTTGAAGCGGATGAAGCTGTTGCCCACCCACATGGAACTGCCCACCACCACGAACCGCCCCGGAGCCGGGCCATTGTAGGCACCGGCGGCCGCCAGGGTGAGCGGGCCCTTCTTGTCCTTCTTGGGATCGATGCGGATGGAGCCGGAGCTGAGGTTGGAGGTGGCGAAGCTGTTTTCGCCGGTGGCGAAGAGCTTCTCGACAGTGGTCTTGTCCCCGTTCTTGGTGTCCAGGGTGCGGGAGAGCGGGAAGGCCGTGGCGACGTCTTTCAGATCGCGCACGATGGGATGGGATTCGTAGCTGGCCACGAGCGGCACTTCCGGACCAAGCCCGAAGACCTGGCCGATGCCGCTGGTATCGAGCGCCAGGTCCTTGTTGAGCGTGATGCCCCAGCTTTGGAACAGCGCCGCAAGGGTGGTGTTTTCGTCGGTCTGGGTGCGGCCGATGCTGAGCGCCGGGTCCATCAGGAAGAGGGCGTGGCCGCCGCCTTCGACGTAGGCTTTGATGGCGTCGGTCTCAGGCTGGATGTAGTCGTGCTGCGGGCCGCCGACGATGAGGACGGTGCAGTCCTTGGGGACTGCAGGCTTGCCGGGGGCGGGGAGCGGCGCGGGAGCAGTTCCGGTTTTGGCTGCCGCGGGAGCGGGCGGCTCGGCGCCTTTAAGGAGCGAGATGGTCCTGGTCTTGTAGTTGTTGTGTTCGAGCGCATCCTTGATGGCGGAATAGCCGCCGCGGTCGGTATCGTCGATGCTGTGCTCGCCGCTGCCGGAGACGAAGCAGGCGTTGCGCTCGCCGGATTTCAGCGAGCGGATGAGCGCTCCGGTGATCTCTTCTTCCGTGAGGCTCTTGGCTTCTTCCGTGCGTAGGCCGCTATTCACCAGGATATTGACGTCGCGGCGGAAGCCGGCGGCTCTGGCCTGCTGCGGCTTCTTGACGGGATCAATGTAATCGACGTGGAGCTTGGGCGAAAGGGCCGAATAGCGGTCCAACAGGTCACGCGCCTGCGGGAAGCGGCTGGTTTCGTCGAAGTCAACGATGTGAACGTCGCGGTTGAGGCCCTTGACCACCTTGATGGTCTGGCCGGCGAGGCTGAACTGCTTGTTGGCGGTGGAATCCCACGACTTGTCGTAGCGGTTCGCCAGGAAGTTGACCGCGCCCAGGACGGCAAGAATGACGACGATGTAGACGGCGACGTAGGCGGTGTACCTGGTTTGCCTTTTCTTGAGCCATTCGTGAGACATGTTATGCCCTCCACCGCAGCGATTCCATCGATCGCGAAGTTGCAAACAGCGCAAAGAAAATAAACGAAATGTAGAAGACCACGTCTTTCGAATCGAGCACGCCCTTGCCGAAGTTTTCAAAGTGGGTGACGATCGAAAGGTAATTGACCACCTGGGCGGGCACGGTGGAGTCGAAGGCCGTGAACCAGCTCAGCAGCCACAGCAGCAGGCAAGTGAAGAACGTGACGCCGCCGGCCACAATCTGGTTCCTGGTGGTGGTGGAGATGAAGGTCCCGATGGCCAGCAGGCAGCCGCCTTGCAGGAGCAGCCCGAGGTAGGCCACCAGCACCGGCTTGAGGTCCGGCTTGCCCCAGGCGAACAGCAGGGCGATGTTGATCATCGACATGGCCAGGACGCAGAGGTACAGGAGCAGGGCGCCCAGCCATTTGCCGAGGATGATCTCGGTATCGGTGATGGGCGAGGTGAGCAACAGCTCGATGGTGCCGGATTTTTTCTCTTCGGCGAAGAGCCGCATGGTGATCATGGGGATGAGGAACAAAGCCACGGTGGAGGCGAAGCCCAGCAACGGGCGGATGATCTGCTCGTTGACGTTCATGGTCTGGCCGCCGCCCATCATCTGGGATTGGAAGCTGAAGCGGACGAAGTCGCGGGTGGCGGTGTAAAAGCCGAAGCCGAAGATCAGTCCGAACAGCGCGAGGACCGCATAGGCGATGGGCGAGGCAAAATAACTCTTGAGTTCCTTCTGGCAGATCAGGAGTACGTTTTTCACTGCTTGTCTCCTTCCTTAAGCTGGTCCTTCTCCTCGGCGGCGGTGAGCTGGAGGAAGATGTCCTCGAGGCTGAGGCCGACGGCGCGCAGCTCGCTGAGGCTCCAGCCGGCATTGACCACCGCGCGGGCGAGCTCGGCGCGAATGTGGCGGCCTTGCAGACTTTCGATTTCGAAGGTGAGCCGGCCGTTTTTGGAATCCTTCATCACCACGCGGCTGACGCCGGCCACCTGTTCGAGGCACTGCAACACGTCGGCGGGGTCGGGGCGGCCGCCGGCGGCTTCCACTTCGAGCGCCACGGCTTCGGCGCCGCGCAGGCGATTGGTGAGGTTGGCGACCGAATCGATGGCCACCAGCTTGCCGCGGTCGATGATGATGACGTGCTCGCAGGAATGCTCCACTTCCGAGAGGATGTGGGTGCTGAGGATGATGGTATGTTCGCCGGCGAGCGACTTGAGCAGCTCGCGGATTTCGATGATCTGCTTGGGGTCGAGACCGGAAGTGGGCTCGTCGAGGATCAGGACGGGGGGGTTGTGGATGATGGCCTGAGCCAGGCCGACGCGCTGGCGGAAGCCCTTGGAGAGCTTGCCGATGAGGCGGGTGCGGACGTCGCCGATGGCGCAGCGGCCCACGACGTCGTCGATGCGGCGACTCAGATCGCTAGAGGGGATGCCCTTCAGCTTGCCGACGAAGGTGAGGTACTCGATCACCTCCATTTCGGGATAGAGGGGCGGCGATTCCGGCAGGTAGCCGATGCGCTTCTTGACCTCCATGGGGTTCTCGAGCACGTCGAAACCGGCGACGTTGGCGGTACCCATGGTGGGGGGCAAGAAGCAGGTAAGGACACGCATGGTGGTGGTCTTACCGGCGCCGTTGGGGCCGAGGAAGCCCACGATTTGGCCCTTTTCGACCTCGAAAGAGATATTGTCCACGGCGACAGTGCGGGCGTATCGCTTGGTTAGACCTTGCACTTTAATCATATTGAAGAGTTCCAGAGCAGACAGGCGGTCGACTGAAATTCCATGATACGGACGGGGGGGAAGGGTTGTCAAACGGGGGCCGGGGGCGGCGCGTGACGGAACAAAGCCAAATTTTCGACGCGGAGCCGCGGAGACACGGAGAAAAACGCGGAGTAGAACTGGGAGGAATATGGGGGCGTGCGGGGATTGGGGCAGTACACTGCCGCCCCGGGGGGTAGAGAGCGCGGAGACAGCGGAGACAAAGACACTGCGGGTGTGCGGAGGAGACTTGCTCAGGAATCGTTGCGGCGGCCGGGGCCCGCGGTTGCCCGCCGGACTTCTCGCCGTGCGTATCCGGCCGCCAATGATTTGAGCCGCATCTTCGAAGCTTGGCTACGTTCGATTCGATGCTCGACTCTCTGATATCCGATGGGGTGTTCTCCACCGGGTGTTATAGGACCAGTCCTAAGATCTCCCCGCCGACAGCCTTGTTGGGGGACTGCCGTTCGGGCTTTGGAGGCCCTACGGGAAGTTCAGCACCACCTAAGTTGCAACGCTTCGTGGCCACGAAGAAAACCGTTGAAGGAAATGCGGTGAGCAAGTCCTTCCGATTACAGGATAACATGCGGGTTCCAAGCGATTGGCTGTAAACGCATGAAAACACGGAAGAAAATAGTTGTGACTGAAAAAGGTTTACTCGGTTCGGCGGCGCCGGAAACCTGGAGAGCAGAAACAGCCTCTGCGCCGCCGAATCGAGTAAACCGTGCGGTGAACTAAACTGCCCTTTTCGGTATCTGGCTCACTTCTCGACTTTTGTAGTCTCCGATGCCACCGCTTGCCAGCGCCCATTCCGATTCACGAAAACATCGGTCCAGACATATTTCCCACTGCTGTCCTTTCCCTTGTACGTGCTCTTCTCGGTGTCGCTGCCGGTCACAATGGCGGTATTGCCGAAGACCCTGACCTTCAGCGGTCCCAACTCAAACGATTGAGTTGTGGCTGCACCTGACTTCAGATTGGCCATCGACTGGGCCTTGGTGTTGGCGGTACCTTGAAAGTCAAGGCCGACCCAATCGTCTGCCACGATTCGATCCAAGGTTTTGAGATCCTTGTCGAGATTTTCCTTTTTAAGGCCAACCTGACTCCAGTCCCGTTCCAACTGCGTCACGGTTTGTTCGGTGGCAGCGGTGTCGGATTTGCTTGCTTGCCCGAAGGCGAGAACCGAAGCTGCGAGGAAAACACTCACAACCAAGAACGTTTTCATCCCTGTGTTCCTTTTGAGCCGGAAGCTGCATTCAGGGCGGGCAATTCCCCGGCATTTAGAACGGCCCGCAATCAGCGTAATAGCGTCTGAAATCCAGCGGTGCTCAGATTCGATTCGCTTAGGGCACCTGCTGGCGGGGAACTAGACACGAACGCTGATCGCCCCAGACGGCATTCCCTTCGATCAGCCTTGACAAACAACTGTACCACGGCTGTCAATGGTTGGAGAGGCGCTTGGTAAGCGGCGGGGCACCGACCACGCTGAGTGGCCTCGATGCGGTTGCCAGTTCACAAGCCTCGAAACCGTCGATGCTGTTCCAATCGGCCTCAAGCGTGACCGCTTTCGGTGTGCATGTCCCATTCCGCCGCCAGCGCATCGGCAGTAGAATCCAGAAGGGCCAGGAGTGCGTCCATCCGACGTGCGAACTCACGGATCGTGAGCTTGACCTGGCATGGAGCAGAATCCTGCCCTTCGGCTCTGAGGGGAAGCCGGAAGACACACGAGCCAGGATCAACCGCATTCAGTTCCTCGATGACGGCCTTGAAATCGGCAAGGTTCTCAATGCCCTCGCACTTGAATTCCTTTTCCCACTTCACGGCAGTGATGATCTGGCAGACGAACTGTGCCAGCCAGGACACGGAATGGGTCTTGTAGACTGAGAGGGCGTCGGGCCTGGTTGCCAGGAAGTTGCCGCCCTCTCCGAGAACGAGCGCCTTCAGGTGCAATTCGACGGCGTGGCGGTACATGAAGACGCCCGGGCCAGCGTCGAAGTCGGTGAATGGGCCGGAATCGAGTTCGAGCATCCCGGCCAGCTTCGTCGCCGCCGTGTGGAACGACCGGGCGTAGAGCCACAAATCCTGCTTCGGGACGTTGTGCCAGTTCAGGATGGCTTTATGCGGTTCCGCATTCGATACGGACAGACGAGTGACGGGTGATGACTTCTTCTTCATGTTGTGCACCTCTTCAAGTTTAGGCTGCATGTGGCGCATGTGGCGCACGATTGAACAAGAACGGGGACTTCAGAGTCCCAACACCGCCGCCGCATTTTCCCGAAGCAAGCTCCCATCTCGGATATGCCTGCGAACCATTGCCGTACTGCGATGACCAGTTTGGTTCACTCATTTTCGGGCCGTGAGGTCTTGATTTCGATTATCGGAGGGGATTAGCATCATCGGTGATGAGACACGTTGTGCTTGTGGGTTGGGTAGCGGTTCTGATGCCTGCCTTCGCGCAGACGCACATGGTGACCACGGTTGGCGATCTGCCGGTGGCCTTTGAGCCGAATGTCGGCCAGACGGACCCGCAGGTGCGATTTCTGGCTCGCACGCCGGGGACGATCGTTTTCCTCACCGACAGTGAGGCCGTGATGGTGCTCGACAGGCGCGAGAAAGGCGGCTCCGGCCAGTTGCGCCGGCGGAAAGCCCCGGTAAACTGGCAGCAGGAAGTCGTCCGGATGAAGCTGGTGGGAAGCGAAACGCCCCAGGCCAGCGGGCTGGAGAAATTGCCCGGCGTCAGCAACTACTTCATCGGCCAGGATCCCAAGAAGTGGCGGACCGACATCCCCCACTATGCGCGAATCGAGTACAGGGGCGTTTATCCAGGGATAGACATGATGTGCTATGGCAAAGGCCGGCAACTGGAGTACGACTTGGTGGTGGCGCCGGGGGCAAACCCGCGGCAGATCGAGCTGGCTTGGGAAGGCGTGGAGCGGCTGGACGTGAACGCGGACGGCGATTTAGTGCTGGCGACCCGCCTGGGCGAGATCATCGAGAAGCGCCCGCGGGTGTACCAGGAGATCGCCGGGCGGCGGGTGGAGGTGGCGGCAAACTACCTGCTTCGTCCCCATAATCGGGTCGCGTTTGAACTGGCTCGCTACGACCGCGGGAGCCCCCTGGTGATCGACCCGGTCATGTTGGTCTACTCCAGCTACCTGGGCGGCAACGGGGAAGACGGGGCGGATTCCATCGCGGTCGACTCCCAGGGCGCGGCCTATTTTGGGGGCTGGACCTCCTCGGCTAACTTCCCCACGCAGTCGCCCTACCAAGCCGCCAACGGAGGCGGCGACTACGATGCGTTCGTCACCAAGATCTCGGCGGCGGGCAATACGCTGCTGTACTCAACCTACCTGGGCGGCAATGGAACCGACTCGCTCCAGGAAATTGCGGTGGACAGCGCATTCTCGGCTTATGTCACGGGGCACACCGACTCGACCAACTTCCCCACCCAGGCGGCCTACCAGAGCACCCTCAGGGGAAGCCAGGCCGCCTTCGTGACCAAGCTCTCGCCGGCGGGCAATGCGCTGATCTACTCGACCTACCTGAGCGGCAGCGGTGAAGACCAAGGCGATTGCATCACCGCGGACGCGGCAGGATACGCCTACGTCTCGGGTTACACAACTTCGCCCAACTTCCCGACCACCCAGCCGGCCTACCAGAGCACTCTGAAGGGCAGTCAGGCTGGCTTCGTAGCCAGGTTTGATCCGAAGGGCCCATTGGTTTACTCGACGTACTTGAGCGGCAGTGGCCAGGAGGATGCTCTTGTCATAGCGACGGACGGGACGGGGTACGCCTACGTCTCGGGTTACACAACTTCGCCCGACTTCCCGACCACCCAGGGAGCGTACCAGAGCACCCTGAAGGGCGGTGAGGACCTGTTCGTGGCCAAGGTGGCGCCGACGGGCAATGCGCTGGCCTACTCGACCTTTCTGGGGGGCAGTCTGGATGAGGAGGCATGGGCTATGGCGGTGGATGGGTCAGGGGCGGCCTACGTCACGGGCTTCACATACTCGACTGACTATCCCACCCGGTCGCCCTACCAGGCGACGAACAGAGGCGGCCCCAGCGGCAATGCCGCTGACGCTATGGTGAGCAAGCTATCGCCGTCGGGTAACGCGCTGGTCTTCTCGACCTACCTGGGCGGCAGCGGCGACGATCTGGGGAATGGCATTGCGGTGGACACGGCAGGTGCGATTTATGTCGTGGGACATACGGGCTCGAACGACTTCCCCGTGCAATCGGCTTACCAGTCGGTCAACCGCGGCGGCCTGGACGCCTTTGTTACAAAGCTATTGCCGGCCGGCAATGCGTTGGTCTATTCGACCTACCTGGGCGGCAGCGGCGACGACTCCGCCACCTACCTGGCGATAGATGCCGTGGGCGCCGCCTATATTCCCGGATGGACAACCTCGACCAACTTCCCCACCTCGTCGCCCTACCAGTCCACCAACCGCGGCGGTCCTACCTACGGCGAGGACGCCTTCGTGACTAAGCTTCAACTCCCCACGACCGTGGCCACCAACCCACCCGGCCTGGCGGTTGTGGTGGATGGCGTGAACCTGACATCTCCGCAGGCCTTCGACTGGGCTCCGGGAACGAGTCACACCATCAGCGCGGCCTCGCCACAGGGCAGCGGGGGAACACGCTACGGATTCACGAACTGGTCGGATGGCGGCGGGCAGACCCATTTCATCGTGGCATCTTCCTCGCTCGCCACCTACATCGCGAACCTCGCTCTGGTGACTACGTTTCCGCAAGTCAACGCCGGTGGGATTGTCAACAATGCCAGCTATAACCTGCAATCTTCTTCCGTCGCTCCTGGATCGATTGCCGCGCTGTTCGGCACGAACTTGACCAATGGCACGTCCTGCGTGCAACCCAGTTGTAACCCGGCCTTTGGAAGCGATGGCAAGCTGGGCACCACCATGGCAGGGGCTCAGGTCACCGTGAACGGCACGCCCGTGCCGATCTTCTACGCTACGCCGGGGCAGCTCGGCATCCAGATTCCCTTCGAGGCGGTGGGAGCGTCGGCCACGGTCTCCGTCTCCGTAGCCGGGCAAGCGAGCACCCCTGCGACGGTTACGCTGGCGCTGGTTGCTCCCGGCATCTTTACGGCTTCGCAGGATGGCAAAGGCGCGGGCGCGATCACGCACGTGGACGGCTCCTTGGTCACCACTCAGAATCCGGCGCATACCGGAGAACTGGTGATTCTCTATGCCACAGGACTGGGGCAAGTCACGCCTGCCGTTGCGACCGGCGCATTGCCGGCGGGCGCGTCCAACACGGTTGCGCCGGTTACTGTCAGCATCGGCGGAATCAACGTCATTCCGCTGGACTTCGCTGGCCTGGCGGGCTGCTGTGTGGGACTCAACCAGATCAATGCCCGGGTACCGTTGGGAGTCAGTTCAGGAAACGCCGTGCCGGTGGTGTTGTACATCGGCGGCCAATCGTCCAACACGGCTACGATTGCCGTGCAATAGGCCGGGGGCCGGGAGCCAGGGGCCAGGGGCCGGTGAAGGCACTGCGGGTGCGTGCGGCTGGCATAAGCTACAGTAGAGACTTGTCTTTCGTTCTGGTTCAAACTCCGGGGATCGCCGCGCCGGCGCTGGCCACGGTGGTGGGAGTGGCGGGGGCGGTGCTGGGGCTGTGGCTCACCGGGCTACGGCGGCGCGCCAGGGTGGTGGTGCCGTTCAGCGCGGGTGTGCTGCTGGGGGTGGCGCTGTTCGGGCTTCTGCCGGAACTGGCGGTGGAACTGGGGTGGACGGCCAGCCTGATTCTGTTCGCGGCGGGGTACGGGCTGCTGCGGACGATCAACCGGTACGCGTATCCGGTATGCCCCACTTGCGCGCACGATCACGATCACAGCGCCTGCGCGACGGAATTGCACGGGTTCGCGGGTCCACTGATTGCGGCGGCGGCATTGCACAGCTTCCTGGATGGCTGGAGCGTGGCGACGGCGCAGTTGACGGTGCCGCTGGGGCTGAGGGTGGCGGTGCCGCTGGCGGTGGCGCTGCACAAATTGCCGGAAGGGATCGCGCTGGGCGGGATTCTGCGAGCAGCGGTGAAATCGCGCACGGCGGCGCTGGGCTGGTGCCTGCTGGCGGAAGGGACCACGGCAGTGGGCGGCGTGCTGGGCCTGGCGATGGCGCCGCACCTGGGGACGGAATGGATCACGTATCCGCTGGGGATCGCGGCGGGCTGGCTGTTCTACCTGGGCTTCCACGCGGTCCACGAGGAGTGGAAACGGCGCGGCGCGGGCCCGGCGTTCGCATCGGCGCTGGCGGGAGTGGCGGGCGCGGCGGTGATTCAGAGGGGGGCAGAGGCGCTGTTCCGGTAGGGGGGGGTGCGTAAGTCGTGGATAAGGGACCACCGCAGAGACGCTGAGACGCAGAGTAAGACAAGGGGAAGAAGGAGTGCGTGGTCAGTGGGGAATGGCGCATCCTCCCGGGTTAGCGCGCAGAGGAGGCGGAGAAGGATGGGGCCGAGGGGGAGCGGCGAGGCCCACCCGCCCTCCGCGGGGGCAGTAGAATTGACAAGAGGCTTTCGGAAGCCCGGAAGGGAGGCGAATACGGGCCCCCATCACGCTGAAGCCAATCTTTTGGCCTTGATCGAGAGCACCGAAGACCTGATTTGGTCGGTGGACCTTAATTACCGGTTGCTGACGTTCAACAGCGCATGGCATGGAGCGTTCGAGCGCAGTTTTGGCGTTCGGGCAGTGATGGGGATGCGGCCGGAGGACTTGCTGCCGCCAGCGAGAGCGGCATTATGGCCTCCACTATATGGGCGTGCGCTGTCGGAAGGGGCCTTCCGGGCCGAGTATTCGCTGGTCGATGGCCGGACCTTGGAACTGGCTTTCAACCGAATCGTCCAGGATGGTGAAACGACGGGCATTTCGGTCTTCGGAAAGGACATAACAGAACGAAAGACCGCGGAGGCTGCGCTACGAGAAGCCGAGGGGAAATATCGGGGCATATTCGAGGGGGCGCTCGAAGGAATCTATCGAGCATCACTTGAGGGAAAGTACCTAGCTGCGAATTCCGCCCTGGCAAAGATGCTAGGTTACGATTCGGCGCAAGAGCTCGTATCTGCGATTACCGACTCAGCTCATCAGGTGTGGCTGGACCCGAACGAGCGTTCGCGTTTTCTCCAGGTGCTCGAACAGCATGAGATCGTGCGTGGGTACGAGGGCCGGTTCAAACGCAAGGACGGGACCGCAATTTGGGGGTCGTTTAATGGCCGTAGAGTTTGCGGAAAGGATGGACGGGTGCTCTACACCGAAGGCTTCGTCGAAGACATTACCGAACGGAAAAAGGCGGAGGCCCAACTACAGGCTGAACACAAGAGGTTTCAGGGTATCATCGAAAACACCGACGCCGGGTACTTCCGAATCGGAATGGACGGCTGTTATGAGGACGTGAACCCCGCGTGGCTGCGGATGCACGGATTCACCCGCAGGGAGGACGCCATCGGGCTGCACTTCTCGGCAGTTCAGACTCCTGAGGACGTCGGTAAGGCGGGAGAGATTGTCGAAGATCTGATGCGGGGTGGGCCGGTACGAAGCGGGGTGTTTTCCAGATTGTGCCGGGACGGGGCAATTGGCTACCACAGCTTTTCGATAAATCCCGTACTCGACGGCGATCGGGTGATCGGCGTCGAAGGGTTCATAGTCGACATCACCGAACTGAAACGCGCGGAAGCCGAGAAGTCCAGGATAGAAGATCAGTTGCGCCAAGCTCAAAAACTGGAGAGCGTCGGAAGGCTGGCGGGCGGGGTGGCGCACGACTTCAACAACCTGCTGACCGTGATCAACGGCTACAGCCAACTGCTGCTCGGCAGCGTGAAGGCGGGCGATCCGCTACGGGACGGCCTGGAGGAGATCCACAAGGCCGGAGAGCGCGCCGCGGGATTGACCCAACAACTGCTGGCCTTCAGCCGCAAGCAGATCCTGCAACCGCGCGTGCTCGATCTCAACCGCGTGGTGGGCGAGATGCGGCCGATGCTGGCGCGGTTGATGGGCGAAGACGTGGAGGTGTGCGTCCAGGTGCACGTGGAAGCGGCGACGATTTGCGCCGATCCGCATCAACTGGGGCAGGTGCTCATGAACCTGGCGGTGAACTCCCGGGACGCCATGCCGCACGGCGGCAAGTTTTCGATCGAAACGGGCTTTGTGGAATGGGGCGAGAGCCGTGTCCAATCGCGTCCGGGGGCGCACGCGGGCCCCTACGTCATGCTGGCGGTGAGCGACACCGGCGGGGGCATGGACGAAGAGACGCGCGGGCACCTCTTCGAACCCTTCTTTACCACCAAGGAAGTCGGTAAAGGGACCGGACTGGGGCTGTCGACGATCCATGGCATCGTGGAGCAGAGCGGCGGCTACGTCGAAGTCGACAGCGAACTGGGGCGCGGGACGACGTTCAAGATCTACCTGCCCAGGGTGGTGGACGCGCAGGCCGATGCCGGAAAGCAGGAAGCCGTTGCGGCGATGGGGGGCCGGGAGACCGTGCTGGTGGTGGAGGACCAGGCGGAGGTCCGGGGATATGCGGCTGCCGCGCTGAGAGCTTACGATTACCAGGTGATCGAAGCGGCGAACGCCGAGGAGGCGCTGATGCTCTGCGAGCGGGAGTGCGAGCGCATCAACCTGATCTTAACCGACGTGGTGATGCCGAGCATGAGCGGGAGGGACCTTGCCGATCGGCTGAAGAGACGCTGGCCCGGAATCAAAGTGCTGTTCATGTCGGGCTACACGGACGACACCGTGGTGCATCATGGGGTTCTGGAGAAGGATGCGGAGTTTATCCAGAAGCCGTTCAGTCCCGACCAGTTGGCGATGAAAGTCCGGGGAATGCTGGCGGCGCCGGATGGCCCGGCCCGCATGGTGGTCCGCGACGATCGCGCACAGGGCCGACTCGGGCCGGAATGATCCGGCGGCCGCGTCCTTTCCGGAACAGATCGGAAGCGCCGCGGTTTATTCACAAGTTTGCCACATGCTGGTCCCGGTAAGTGTATGGACTGGCGGGGCGAAAAATTTGTTGAAAAAGACCGGCGGAGGTGAGATGCGGCTGGCTTTTCGAGCGGCGCTCGCGATACAAAGAGAGAGTCCATTAGGCGGCTGCGCAGCCGGGATGGCAAATCTCGGGGGAGGTGGTCATCCTGGTTGCGCGGGCGTCGGGAAAAGGCCAAGCGCCGAGACGAGTCTCGGCGCGGCGGGCAGGAGTGCCTGCGCCACTTAGTTTTGGTGAAATCGATATTCTGCATGGATTGTGGGGCGGGCAATCCTGCCCGCAAGCCGGCCTTCCGGCCGGCTGGACCCGCTGGAAAGCGGGTCCGCAGGCTGAAAAGCCTGCCCCACAAGTTTCGAGGAGTGCCTGCGCCACGTTAGACGTTGACCGGCGAGAGCCAGGCGTAGCGGTCGGGCTTGGCGCCGTTGATGATTCCGAAGAATTCCTTCTGCAACTTCTCCGCCACCGGGCCGCGGCGGCCCTTACCGACCGGAATGCGATCGATGGAGCGAATGGGGGTGATTTCGGCGGCGGTGCCGGAGAAAAAGACTTCATCGGCGATGTACAGCATTTCGCGCGGGACGATGGCTTCAACCAGCGGAATGCCGAGATCGCGGGCCAGCATCAGGATGGTATCGCGGGTGATTCCGGGGAGCACGGAAGCGCCCAGCGGGGGGGTGTGGATCTTGCCGTCGCGCACCACGAAAATGTTCTCGCCGGAGCCTTCGCTGACATAGCCGGCGGCGTCGAGCGCGATGCCCTCGGAGTAGCCGTTGGCCAGGGCTTCCATCTTGATGAGCTGCGAGTTCATGTAGTTGGCGCCAGCCTTGGCCAGAGCGGGCAGAGTATTGGGGGCGAGGCGCGTCCAACTCGAGACGCAGACGTCGACGCCTTCGGCGAGGGCTTCTTCTCCCAGGTACTTGCCCCACTCCCAGCAGGCGATATAGACGTCAATCGGGTTCTTGAGCGGATTGACGCCGACCTCTCCGTATCCGCGCAGCACGATGGGGCGGATGTAACAGGCGTCCATGTGGTTGACGCGGACGAGTTCGAGCATGGCTTCAGCGAGCTGATCGGCCGGGAAGCCGAGATTCTCCATGCGGTAAATCTTGGCGGAATCCAGCATGCGGCGGACGTGCTCGCGCAGGCGGAAGATGGCGGGTCCGGCGGGCGTGGAGTAGCAGCGGATTCCCTCGAAGACGGAGCTCCCGTAGCTCACCACGTGCGAGAGGACGTGGATGGTGGCCTCGTCCCATCGGATGAAGCGGCCGTTATGCCATATCTTTTCGGTGGGCGTCAACATGCGTCAATTATAGCGTAGGGCTTCAGGGCTTTGAGTGAACGCCCCGTTTGGCGCGGGCGTGGAGTTCTCCGATGTTCAAGCCGGTGAGGGCGGTGGCAATGGCTCCGCCGAGGAGCAGCGGGAAAGCCTGCGCTCCCAGCAGGATGAATGAGAACGTCTTGGCATCGTTGGTTTCCACGTCGAAAAGGCGGAGGGCCGCCACGCAGGCGGCATTCAGCAGACCGACGTTGCCGGGAGCGTTGGGCACCACGGTTGCCACGCGGATGATGGCGAGCACGCCCGCCGCCACCCAGAAGGAAAGGTCCAGTCCGTAGGATTTCATGAGGGCATAGACCGTGAGAACTTGCAGCAACAGGTAAAGGAGGCTGATGAGGGAGGTCATGCCGAGGGTGCGCAGATTCCCCATGAGTTGCAGGCCCTCGACGACGTGGCGCAGGGTGGAGGACCAGCGGCTCTCGCTGTCTACGGCGCGGGCCTGGCGTCTAGTGGACACCATCCAGAGCAGGCCGCCGGCGCTCAGGACAATGAGCGCGCCCAGGACCTGCACCAGGATGATGAGGTCCTTGGGAATCCCCCTGACGAAGCCGGCGGTGATGAGGAAGGCGAGCAACATCCAGACGCCATCGATCAGGCGCTCGACGGCGGCGGAAGCGAAGCTGAGCGAGAGCCGCAGGCCGCTCCAGTGAGCCAACAGGTAGCAGCGGATCAGTTCGCCGGCGCGCAGGGGGAGCACTTCATTGGCGAACAGCCCGATGTAGATGGCCTGCACGGTGCGCCAGAGCCGCAGCCGGACCACGGGGGCCAGCAGGGTGTTCCATCGCCAGCCGTGCGCGACGTAGACCGCGAGGTCGGCCAGGATAGCGACGCTCACCCACCTCCAATCGAGGGAGCGAATGGCGGGTATGAAGTCGTGGATGGGGTAGCCGTGGAGCACCCACAGAAGGCACCCGATGGAAAGGCCATAGCCCAGCAACTGGGGCAGCCAGGAAGGCATTTTGCGGCGCGAAGGCGAGCGGCTCATCCGTTCGAGTGATCTCCGGGTGTCACGAGTTTATGATAGCGGAAGATTCGGGGACAGACCGCGCTGTCCACGCGGCGCGCAAAAGACGCGCGTCTTGGGGAAGATTCGGGGGGAAGATTCGGGGAGAGACACCAGCGTCCGCGCGGCGCAGGGCCGGGCCCAAAGGGCACCCCGCACCCCGCGCCTTGGGACGCGGGTGTCAGTCCCCGAGGCGGCGGAACATGTCGGCGAATCCCTGGAGCGAGATTTGTTCGGCGCGGAGGGAGGCTTCGGGCCAGGCATCGACCGTTTCCCTTCCGTAGAAGCCGGCGAGGTTGTTGCGGAGCGTCTTGCGCTTCTGCCGGAAACATCGGGCGAGGAAGCGGAGGAAGGCGTCGCGGTCGGGCAAGCGCAGGTCGTGGGTGCGCGGTTCGAGCAGCACCACGGCGGAATCGACTTTGGGCGGCGGGTGAAAAGCCGCCGGCTTCACTTCGAAGAGGAGGCGCACGTCCGCGAACAACGCGGTCCTGACCGTGAGGTAGCCATATTCGCGGTCGCCGGGCCGCGCCACCAGCCGTTCCGCGACCTCCTTCTGGATCAGAAAAACGGCGCGGGGCGGCTTGAGGAGAACCACTTTCTCGAGAATCGGCGAGGCGATGTAGTAGGGCAGGTTGCCGGCGATGGTGGCGCGGCCCCATTGCGCGAGGTCGGTTTCGAGCACGTCCGCGCAGACGATTTCGAGGCGCGGCTCGGCCGCGAATTTGAGATGGAGGCGCTCGACCAGGCGCGGGTCCACCTCGACGGCCACGACCCGCGCGGCACGCTGCAAGAGTTTTTCGGTCAAAGCACCGCGGCCGGGGCCGATTTCGACCACCAGATCCTGGGGCGCGGGACAGGCGGCCGCGGCGATGCGCTCGAGGATGGAACTCCTACCGAGGAAATGTTGTCCGAGTTTCGGGCGTGGCACGCGAGCGCCGTCAGCCGCGCACGCTGATCTGGCTGCGGCGGAATACCACCTTGCTCCAGGTGGGCCGCCCGAAGACAGTGGCGGGAGCGAAGCGCGAAAACAGAATCAGGTCGTTCAGTTGCTCGGCCGTCGGCTTGCCGCGGCTGATGGTGTAGTCCGTGACCCGGCCTCGCTCGTCTATCGTCAGTTCCACCACGATTTCATCGCCCGTGCTTACGGGACTCTCCTCCAAAGCCGGACTGGTGTAAAGCCTCCACAGGGGCACATCGTTGCGGAAGTTATGCGGAAACGCCAGGCTGGGGACGAGCATGGCGAACATCACCAGGGCGGAGAGCACGCCGCCGGCGAAGGGCAGCGCCATGGGCCGCATGAGGTTTTCGAACACCAACTGCAGGCGTCCGGCCCAGCGGTGCGCGCGGGCGGAGAGACCCACGTGGGAAAGCCGCCGCAGGCGCTCGTTCAGAGCGAGCGTGCGCAATCCCTCAAGCAGGCGGGCGGGCAATTCAGGTTTGTCGAGCTGGCGGAGCGCCCCGCGCAACTCTCGCATGGATTCGAATTCCGCGCCGCACTGGCGGCACGCTTCGAGGTGCGCCAAAACACTCTCCTCCTCCTTGGCCGTAACCCTCCGGTCGAGGAGTGAAGAGACCATTTCATGCATGTCGTCACAGCTCATAGCTTCACTTCACTCTGCCGTCTTCGGCACCAATCGCAAGGCCGGCCTGGATTCCAGGCTTCCCGCGAGTTCTTCCCGCAGGGCTTCGCGGCCCCGCAGGATTCGAGACTTGACGGTCCCCAGGGAGACACCAAGGACCCCCGCGATTTCCTCGTAACTCATGTCTGTGATGTCCCTGAGCACCACGGATTCGCGGAAAATAGGATTGATTCTATTAAGCGCCGCCTCAATCATGACGTGCTGTTCACGGTCGAAGGCCACGTCAAACGGCGAGCGGCTGTTGTCCGGTATGCTCTCCTTCCAGTCGCGCGTCTCGTTCGGATTTGCGTCCAGATCCACTTCGCGGTGGCGGTGCCGAAAGAACCATCGCCTGGCGTTATGCGCTTCGTTCACGGTGATGCGGTAGATCCAGGTCTTCAGGGTGCTCCGCCCGCGGAAGTTTCCGACATTGCGGAAGACTTTCAGGAAAACCTCCTGGACCACGTCACAGGCCTCGGACTGGTTGTTCAGCAGCCGCAAAGCCAGCGTGTAGACGGGTTGCTGGAACCGGGTTAGCAATTCCTCGTAGGCCCACTCAGACCCCTCGCGCAGGGATTCCACCAGGCGGAGATCGTCCGATTCCGCGGCTTCCGCCGTCTGTTCCGGGTTCAAGTCCAAGATTGAAGTGGCCACCAAGAGCCTCACATTCAGCCTGACTTCAAACTAACAGGAAAACACCGGCCTTGCAAAGAGATAGACACCGGCTGGGGTGAAAAAGTTCCCGGATTACGCAGGCACCTGCGCTACAATCCGAGTGAGCGAAGCCATGAGAAGAGCAGGATGGACCGTTTTGCTGGGGGCACTCGCGGGGTTGGGGCAAGCGGCGTCGACCGCGGCGCCCATCGGCGCCCTCATTATCGATGGGCAGAACAACCACGACTGGAGGTCGACCACGCCGGCGCTGAAGAAGATCCTGGAGGCTGACGGCCTGTTCCGGGTGGAGGTGCTCACGACCCCTCCCAAGGAGGGCGACTTCAGCGTCTTCAAACCGGAGTTTGCCAAGTACCGGGTAGTGATCTCCAATTACAACGAATTCCCCAACGGCAGCAAGTGGCCGGCGGAGGTTCAGGCGGCCTTCGAGAAATACGTGCGGGAGGGCGGCGGTTTCGTCTCGTATCATGCGGCGGACAACGCGTTCCCGGAGTGGAGGGCGTACAACCTCATTATTGGGATCGGTGGCTGGATGGGGCGCGACGAGAAATCGGGGCCATTCTGGTACTTCCGAGACGGCAAACTGACGTCGGACACGTCGCCCGGTAACGCCGGCAACCACGGTGCGCGCACGCCGTTTCCGGTGGTGATCCGCGACAGCCGGCACCCGATCACCAGGGGGTTGCCGGCAGTGTGGATGCACGCCGCCGACGAGTTGTACTCGAAGATGCGCGGTCCGGGTGAGAACATGACGGTGCTGGCGACGGCGTACTCGGACCCGGCCAACAAAGGGAGCGGCCACGACGAGCCGATGCTGATGGCGCTCAGCTTCGGCAAAGGGCGGGTTTTTCATACGACGCTGGGCCACGACGTGCCGGCCATGGAGTGCGTGGGCTTCATGGTGACGCTGCGGCGCGGAACCGAGTGGGCCGCCACCGGGAAAGTGACCGTGAAAGTGCCGCCGGACTTCCCGACGGCGGACAAAGTGAGCACGCGGCCCTTACGGTAACCTAGGGGTTCATGCCCGTCATATCCGCCGCCGAGTTGACGCGATTCACCGAAGAGATCCTGGTAGCCGCGGGAGTGCCGCCGCACAAGGCCGCCATTACGGCCGCTTCCGTGGTGGCTTCCAACCTGCGGGGCGTGGATTCGCACGGCATCCAACTGGTCCCGTTTTATGTGGACCGGTTACTGGCCGGGGAAGTGGACCCGCAGGCGGACGGCCGGGTGATTTCGGAAAGCGGCGCGTGCCTGGTATTCGACGGGCAGAACGGGATCGGGCAGTGGATCGCGGAGACGTGCTGCGCGCACGCGGTGCGCATCGCCGGGAAGCAGGGGATGGCGCTGGTGGTGGCGCGCGAGTCGAACCACTTCGGCGCGGCGGCGTGGTGGGCGCAGAAGATGCGGGCGGCGGGGCAGATCGGAATCGTGTTCTGCAACGCCTCGCCCATCGTGCCGCCCTGGCAAGGCAAGCAGGGCCGGGTGGGCACCAACCCGATTTGCATGTCGGTGCCGGGGCCGTGGCTGCTGGATATGGCGACCACCACGGTGGCGGCGGGGCGCGTCTTCAAGGCGTTCCTCAACGGGCAGCCGGAAATTCCGGCGGGGTGGGCGCTCGACTCCGAAGGCGTGCCCACCACCGATACGGCCGAGGCGTACCAGGGAATGCTCATGCCGCTGGGCGGCTACAAAGGCAGCGGCCTGGCCATGATGGTGGAGATTCTGTGCTCGGTGCTGAGCGGCGGCGCCATGCCCAACGAAGTGAGCGGCATTCGCTCCCACGGCAAGGCGGCGCGGGTGAGCCAGGCTTATATGGCGATTGAGGTGGCGCACTTCATGCCGGTGGAGGAGTTCACCACGCGCATGGAGAAACTGGTGAACCTCATCAAGACGGCGGCTCCGGCGCCGGGCTACGACGAGGTGCTGGTGGCGGGCGATCCGGAATGGCGCACGGAAGCCGAGCGGCGCCAGAACGGCATTCCGCTCGCGGAGGGGAATTGGGAAGCGTTATGCAAGACGGCGGCGCGGGTGAAGGTGGCGGCGCCGGTCCGCTAGGATAGAACCAGGTGCTGGTCTCAATTTCTCGCAAGCTCGGTCCCGGAACAGGCGGGCTTCCACGCCCGCAGTGGCTGCGCGCGCCGGCGCCGGGGGGAGAGAACTATCGCGATCTGAAGGAACTCATCGGGCGGCTGCGGCTGCACACGGTTTGCGAAAGCGCGGCTTGCCCCAACGTGGGCGAGTGTTGGAACCACCGCACGGCCACGTTCATGATCCTGGGGAACGTGTGCACGCGGCGCTGCGGATTCTGCGCGGTCGAAAAGGGCGCGCCGCTGCCGGTGGATTACGATGAGCCGCAGCGCGTGGCCGCGGCGGTGGAAGCCATGGGCCTCGAATTCGCGGTGATCACCAGCGTCAACCGCGACGACCGCGAGGACGGCGGCGCGGAACTGTTCGCTCTGACCATCCGCGCCATCCGCGAGCGCGTTTCAGGCTGCGGCATCGAGGTGCTGACGCCGGATTTCCAAGGCAGCCACGCGGCCGTCGAGACGGTGATGGAGGCCGCACCGGACGTGTTCAACCACAACACCGAAACCGTGCCGAGGTTCTACGGCCAGGTGCGGCTGGGCGCGCGCTACGAGCGCTCGCTGGACGTGCTGGCTCACGCCAAGCGCGTGGCGCCCGGTACGCCGACGAAATCCGGCCTGATGCTGGGACTCGGCGAGACCAACGGTGAGGTGTTGGAGGTGATGCGCGACCTGCGCGCGCGGAGCGTCGATAGCCTGACGGTGGGCCAATACCTGCGGCCATCGCCCGAGCACATGCCCATCGTGCGCTACGCGACACCGGAGGAGTTCGAGGAACTGCGCCGCGCGGGATACGAGATGGGCTTCGCGCACGTGGAATCGGGACCGCTGGTGCGCAGTTCGTACCACGCGTCACGGGCGGTGAAGCAGGCTCGGTAGGACAGGCCGAGGCCTGTCCCGCCCGGCGGTTACGAGGAGATGTCAAACCGGCCGCGCAACTCGCGAACACCGTCTTTGGAAGCGAAGTACTCCTTGTTTTGTTGAACCAGCCATCCCTGCTTGACGCACCACGCAAGGAAACCAGCGCCTAGCGCGGAAGGCTCGACGCGCTTCAGCCCCTTTGCGCGCTGTTGCGCGAGCGTGAGGTGAGTGCGGTGCCACTCTTCATCCTGCTCCTTCGTGATGCCCATCTTCTTCATCATGGCGTCGTGCTGTCCGGGTGTGAGGGCTGGCGCGGTCCCATGGAATTGGCCATGGTCCTCTTTGGTGAGGGTCATCCCCATGTGGTGGATTCTCTTTGCCATTCGGAACGGACTCCTTTCGTTTCACCCGAAGCTTACGCCCGGCCATCAAACGCGGTCAATCCAATCGGTCAAGTTTCTGCGGCGGCGGCCAGGTTTTTTCAAGAAGTGCTGGCGGCACTCTCTCCATCCTGGTGATATCGTCGCCGTGGGCTCGATCATCGGCGCCGTACTTCGCCAGGAAATCGCGGATTGCGGCAGCGGGCGCGACGGGCGCCAGGCTTTCCGCGGCCTTTTCGCGGAACCAATCGGTGTCCAAGTCGGCGAATCGAAAAGCACCGTCCTCGGTCCAGACTCTGACGAGGCAGTGCAGCGGAATCCGCAACGGTTGGGCGGGGGGCAAGAGGTCGAGGAACCGGGCTTCCCCCGCGCGGAACAGCCGGGCTTCGAATTTGAGAACTGTCGAACCGCTCACAAAGGCGATGGTGTAGGCGCTGTCGCCGTTGCGACGGAAGATCAACAGGTCGCGTCCGCCGGTCTCACTCCAGACCCCAAGAAGGGCGGGGTCGAAGGTGGCTTCGCGATCGGTCGCGATGGGGTCCAACCACAGCAGCGGGGTCGCCGCGGTGAGAGCCGCGGCGCCAGCCAGGGTAAGGAACAACAGTCTGATTGGCATGTTCGCCTCCGGACCGCCATCAGAACTGCTGCACTCTTTGCCACTCAGTGGCATCGCCGTGGGCCTTGTCATCGACGCCGTATTTCGCCACGAAGGCGCGGACGGCGGCGCCCGGTGCGGTCAGCACCACGCGCTTGTCATCGCTTCGGTTGGGCAGAAGTTGCGAGGCCTGCTTACGGAGCCATTCGGTGTCCAGATACGACCAGCGAAGCGCGCCGCCTTCGGTCCAGATCCGGGCCACGGCATGGCCTGCGATCTGGAAATCGTCGGAGCCTTCCGGCGTGAGGTCCAGCATGGACGCTTCCCCAACGCGGAACAGGCGGGCGGTGAATTGCCGCGCGCTGCCGTCGGTCACCCAGGTAATGGCGTAGCCACTGTCGCCGTTGCGGCGGAAGATACATAGGTCTTTGCCCTGGTCGGTCCCCCACGTTCCCAGCAGCGTTGGGTCGAACACGGCGTCCTGATCGGTTACGACCGGATCCAGCGATAACAGGGCGGGGGAATCGCAGCCCGTGAGAATCAAGGCGCCCGCGAGGGCCAGCAACATCGATGTCAGTTTCATTCTTCGCCTCCATCAAAGAACAGCGACATTTTGGGGCGGGGATTGCACTGACCGGCTTTTTTTACATAAAAAGGAGGATGTCTCGTCCCGCGGGCGAAAACCTGGGGACAGACGGATCTGGCCGCGCGGCGCAGAGCGGGCTCGACTCGGAGAGCAAACCCGGTGACAGACCGATCTGTCCGCGCGGCGCAAAGACGGCGCCTTGGGACAGATTGGTCAGTCACCAGGTTTTCGGCTAACGGCGGGATTTTTTCAGCACGCGCGCAAGCGCCACTTTCAACGGGGCGTAGTTGGCGGCGGCCACCATCAGGGCAAGGCCGGTGGCTAGCAGGAAGACCGGCCAGCCGGCGTGATTGGGGAACACCTCTTGCTGCAAACGATAGACTCCAATCGCGAGGAACAGCAGGCCCGAGGCGAAAAAGTTCTTCATTTGGCGCGGGATGCTGCCGAAGACAAAGACGCAGGCCACCACCGGCAGGAGCCATACCAGGATACGCTCTTCGATACGGGTATTGGCGTTCAGGCCCAGTAGCCAGAGCGAGGTCATGACGTGGCCGGGGATCACAAATCGAAACGCTTTTCCGACGGCGCGCACCTGGGGTGAATGCAGGCGCTCGCAAATGCGGTCGAGAACCAGGTAGATAGCGGCGTTGCCGATGAACAGATACTCGACCTGCCCGCGCGTCCAGGGCGCTATGGACTGGAGCCAGCGGGCGTACGGGTCGTAATCCGCAGCCACGCCGCTCAGCGCCGCCCAGGTGAAACAGACGGCGAAGGGATAGAAGTAGCGGGAGTCGTCCGGCTTGCGCAGGCGCTCGAGGCCGAAGCCGGCGGCCATGAAGAGGACGGCGCAAGGGATCAAGTGAAAATAGAAGCGACCGTGGTCGTGGTCGAGCCAATCCAGCATGCCTATGCGGAGCAGCGTGGCCAGGCACCACATGGCGGCGGTGGTGGCAAACATCAGCGAAAACACCGGCGCGCGCGTGAACCGGCGCAGCCACCAGCAGACCGGAAGCCCGGCCAGAAGCGACCACCACAACTGCGCGTTGGTGGCCTGCTTGGCGAATTGCAGGCGGTGGAACAGTTCCAGGCGCGCCAGGCCCTGCGTCAGCCCGGTGAAGAAATGGGCCTCTTCGACGGTGACCAGCACGGCCACCGGCAACACCAGGCACAGCGCCAGCAGGTGCGCGATGGCGACACGATGGTGCCCGCGCTTCCAGGCGCGGATGCCGATCCACGCCATGGGAGCGGCCGCCGCCCACGCGGTTAGGACCGCCGGCGCTCCGGCCAGGGCGGTGTACCGGAAGAAGGTGAGGAGCGCCGCGCCCACGGCCAGAATCCACGCGCCCAGGTAGAGGGTGACTTGCGGCAGCGTGAGGCGGCGCGATTCCATGATCCAGGCGTCCTCGCGCTCGAGCAGCCGTTCGTAGCGCGTGCGGATGGCGTCGTACTCGGCGTCGGAGACGATCTGGTCGCGGCGCCAGCTTTCCAGGTCCTGCAAGTGCTGCCCGACTTTGTCGCCGATCAATCGCGAATAGGCGGCGGGGGCGGCCAGGACCGCCTCGCTGGCCAGGAACCGCCGGAGGTCATCGCCCATCTCGCGGGCCGATGCGTAGCGCTGCGCGGGGTCCTTTTCCAGGGCCTTGAGACAGATGTTCTGAAGATCTCCAGGGATGGCGGCGTCGCGGCGCCTGGGGAGCACGGGGTCTTCCTCGCGGATGCGGCGCAGCAGGTCGGCGGCCGTGTCGCCGCGAAACGGCGGCGCGCCGGTGAGCAGCTCGTACAGAACCGCGCCGAGGGAGAAGACGTCGCTGCGGGCATCGAGCGCCTGGTCGCCGCGCGCCTGTTCCGGGGAGAGGTACTCGGGCGTGCCGGCGACCTCGCCGATTTTCGAGAGGCGCTCGTGCCCGCCAAGATCGAGCGCCAGTCCGAAATCCAGGAGCTTGGGTTCCAGGTCCGGGCCGGCCAGGATGTTGGCCGGTTTCAAATCGCGGTGGATGATGCCCTGCTCGTGCAGGAACTCGACCGCCAGGACGACTCTGCGCATCAGCTCGGCCTTTTGTTCGAAGGTGAGCCGGGATGCGGCCTTGGTGAGGGGCGCGCCCTCGAGGTACTCCATGACGAAGTGCGCCGGCTCATCGTGGGGACCGAGGCTGTAAATGCGGGCGATGTTGGGGTGGCTGAGGCGGGCCATGGCGCGCGCCTCGCCCATGAAACGGGCGCGCAGTACCGGATCGCCGGCGTAGCGCGAGGCCAGGGTCTTGATGGCCACCTTGCGGCCGAGGGCCTCATCCATGGCGAGGAAGACGCGGCCCATGCCGCCGGAGCCGATCCCGGCCACGATCTTGTGTCCCGACAGGCGTTCCGGGAGAGCGGCGGCGGGGTCGATGGCACGATCGATTTCCGCCAGCGCGCCGAGTTCCCCGGCGAGCTCCGGGATGTCCGCGCCGGGCGTCCGGCCATCCAGGTAATCCGCCAGGGACCTGGCGAGGCGCTGCTCGCGATCATCCTCCATCAGGTTTTCCCGGTCTCGCGCAGGGCGCGGAAACGCTTCACCGCCCGGTACACCAGCAGCGCCACGGCTTCGCGGGATTTGCCCAGGCGCTCGGCCATTTCCGCGGTGGAGAGGCCCTCGATCTTGGCCATGAGGATGGCCTGGCGGTAGTCTTCGGGCAGCGCGGACAAGTGGTCGAGAAGGCGTTCGACGGCCTCCTGCTGCGCGAAGAGCCGGCTGGGCGTCTTGGTGTCGGCCGGCTCCGGACCTTGCGGGTTGCTGGGCGAACGGAAGGGAACTTCATCCGCCGCGCGGCGGGCGCGGCTGGCATAGCGAATGCGGTCGACGATGACGTGGTCCGCGATGGCGGAAAGCCAGCGCAGGAAGCTGCCGGGCGATTGATAGGAGAAGCGATCCAGATTGCGGAAGGCGCGCAGGCAGGTCTCCTGGACCACGTCTTCCACCTCGGAGAAGTCGCTCGAGCCCGGGCGCAGCTTGAAGTGAACGAGCACGGCGAGCCGGCGGCGATACTTTTCGAAGGCGCGGGAGAGGGCCGCTTCGTCGCCGGCCTTGGCCTTCTCGAGCAGCGTGAACGTGGAGGTGGGAGAACCCATCGCGCCTCAGGTTCATGATACGGGAAATCGCGGGTGCGTGAGAAGTTTTCAGCCATCAGCGGTCAGCATTCAGCCACACCGGCGCGGCTTCAGGCGTCCTCGTCGAAGGTTGGCTCGCAGTCGTTCATCAGCAGGAATGCGATTGCCGCGTTTGCACCCACTCGTTTGTTGCCGTCGACGAACGGGTGGTTCTGGCAGAGATGAAAAAGATACGCCGCTGCCATAGCCGGAATGGAGGTATGCAGGACCTCGCCGCCGAATGTCGCCTGGGGCGTGGCTACGGCCGATTCAAGTCCAGCAGCGTCGCGGAGTCCCGCAGATCCGCCGTACCGCAAGATCTGTTGCTCATGGATTTCCAAAACTTCATCAAGCGTCAGGAACACCGGTTCCATGAAGTTTGTCCCAGGCACTCACTCGGCCAGCTTCCGGAACGTCTTTCCATATCGTTTGTGCGCCCATTCCTGGGCTGCATCGAACTTCTTCCGACGCGCCGAGGGTTTCGCCGGGGCGACGATCAGTTGTCTGCCGTCGGTACTGATATCGAGCGGCGTTTCGGGATCGATCTTGAGGAGGTCCAGGATCGGGCGATCAATCACCAACGCCAAACTGTTTCCGTGCTTGGTGAGCTTTTTAACCATGCGCTCCTCCGTACTTCCAATGTATCACCATAATAGATACGGGTTGGGGCGCCGCTCCTGTGGCCCCCCACACCACTTCCACGTATGTGATAAGCTAGCTTAAGCTGGCTGGTTATGGAGGCGAATCGTGGAAATCGGAGCCTTTGAAGCGAAAAACAAACTCGGGATGCTCCTGGACCGGGTCGAATACGGCGAGGAAATCACTATCACGCGTCACGGTAAACCCATCGCCCGCCTGGTTCCCAACGCCACCCGAATCGACAAGCTACAAGCGCGCGCCGCGCTCGACCGTATTCGAGCGCGGGCCGGGAATCTGAAAAAAACATTTGACTGGGCGGCCGTAAAGGCGGATCGGGACGCCGGACGGCCATGAGCATGGTTCTGGACAGTTCCGCCACCCTCGCGTGGGTGTATAGCGACGAGATCACGGAACCGATTCGTCATGTCTTCAACCTGGTCAGCGAGAACGGAGCCTGGGTGCCGGGACTGTGGAAGCTCGAGGTGGCCAACATTCTGGAGATGGGCGCCAGGCGCGGCCGCCACGACGCCGCCTTTCGAAACTCGACACTGGCGGATCTGGCCCTCTTGCCGATCAGCATCGATACCGAAACAGACCGGCAGGCGTGGGGAGCCACGCTCCAACTATCGGAGCGCCATCGCCTTACTTTGTACGATGCGGCGTACCTGGAACTCGCGCTGCGGCGCGGACTGCCGCTGGCGTCTCTCGACGCCGAGCTGCGCCGCGCCGCCCAGGCCGAAGGAGTCGTCGTTCTGGGGAGTTGATTGTCCGACGCGGTCCGTGTGAGATCCTTGCGCCAATCGGCACGGGGGCACGGGCGAAGTCTATCGCGATTCGCTTCGGGTCCGAGCGTCGTGACTCAATAGACTCCCATTGCATTCCTCTGCGCCACTACAAACCTATCGAACGCTTGCTTAACCAACTGAAAATGATCCCAGTTGAGCGCGTTGCTGACTGAGCGAAAAAGGCCAATGCGAAGAATAGCGGCTACGATTGCCGGATAGCCTTCGCTGCCGCCAACGCGCGTTCGCGCTAGAATGCTGTCGTCAGAGTCGCGACGGTTCCAAAGGAATCTCCCAACGGGACCGCCGACACACCAATCGGTTGCCCCCGAGTTCGCTCTCTCTATCTGCTCTGGTGTGATCGTCCGGTCGCAGTGCACCAGCGCCGACAGATACTCGAACCAATCGAAGGCCTGATCGTATGCGTTGTCGTCCGGCAAGTAGTCGCGGAGCGGATCGCGCAGGACCTCGAAGACGTGGTTACTAAGGGGTGTAAACTCGCGCTCGCGCCCAGGGAGTAATTGCTGCTGGAGATCACGTCTCAGAATCGTACACGGGCTGAGCGACATTATGATCGACTTTTCACATTTATTACGCTCGACCCTGATCATCATTGTAAGAAGCCGTTCCAGCATACGATGGTCGCCTTGCGCCACAGATACCAACCCAGTTGGATAGAAAGCCAGAAGGGCCGGATACCCGCGCAGGTTCAAGCCAAGCCAAGAGTCGCCGTCTCCATAACCGTCCGCGAGACGCTTCACCGACTGGCAAAACACCTCGGACTGAGATCGAGAGGCCCAGTACGCACCGCAGGCGAGAACGTGCAGAAGCACGTTCATGGTGCTTTCGCATGCCTGGAGATATTGGAGGGTGGTCTTCGGGTTCATTTCAACGCTGCGGCACCATGATGCAGAGCTTCGCCATGATGGCGTTCATCACCCTGCTGTGGGCGGTGTGCAGCTACACCCTGGTGTTCGGCGCGGGCAACGCGTTCATCGGCGACCTGCGCTACGTGTTCCTGCGCGGGGTGGGAGCCGAACCGAACCCGCTGTACGCCCCCACCATTCCCCACCAGACGTTCATGATCTATCAGCTCATGTTCGCCATCATCACGCCGGCGCTGATTGCCGGGGCGTTTGCCGAGCGCGTGCGCTTTCGCGCCATGGTAGTGTTCTCGATGCTGTGGGCGTTCTTCGTATACTTCCCGGTGGCGCACATGGTGTGGGGCAGCGGCGGCTTTCTCAACGCGTTCCTGGGCGGTAGGTCCCCTGTGTTCGATTTCGCCGGCGGAACCGTGGTGCACATCACGTCGGGATTCTCGGCGCTGGTGACGGCGCTCTACATCGGCAAGCGCGTAGGCTATCCACACGAGAAGATTGTGCCGCACAACCTGGTGCTCAGCTTCATCGGCGCGTGCCTGCTGTGGGTGGGCTGGTTCGGCTTCAACGCCGGCAGCGCGCTGGCGGCGTCCTCGCTGGCCACCAGCGCATTCGTGGCTACGCACTTTGCGGCCGCGGCGGGCGCTGTCTCGTGGATGGCGGCCGAACGCGTGCGCAACGGAAAAGCCAGCGCGCTGGGCGCCATTTCCGGCGCGGTCGCGGGACTCGCCACCGTCACCCAGGGCGCGGGCTTCGTGCAACCGTTCAGCGCCGTGCTCATCGGCCTGGTGGCGGGCGCGCTGTGCCACTTCATGGTAACCGTGGCGAAGGAAAAGTTCCGCTATGACGATTCGCTCCACGTCTTCGGCGTGCACGGCATCGGCGGTTTGGCGGGCTGCCTGCTCACCGGTGTGTTCGCCACGCGCGCCGTCAATTCGGCTCTGAAGCTGGCCAACGGCCAGCCCGCCGCGCTCGGCTGGATCGACGGCAACCCCGCCCAGGTGGTGAATCAACTCATCGGCGCCGGAATCGGCATTGGTCTGGCCGTGGTGGGCACGCTGGCGGCGCTCAAGATCACCGGGCTGGTGACGCCGCTGCGCATGAAAGAGCGCGAGGAAGACAGCGGCATGGACCTGACGCTTCACGGTGAAGAGGGGTACAATTTCGAGGCATAGGCCCATGGTCAAGATTGAAACAGTCATCCAACCCTCCAAGCTGGAGAACGCCCGGGAGGCGCTCAAGAGCATCGGCATCGACGGTCTCACCGTCAGTGAGGTGCGGGGGCACGGCCGCCAGAAGGGCCATAAAGAGGTCTACCGGGGCCGCGAGTACCAGGTGGATTTTCTGCACAAGCTGAAGCTCGAAATGGTGGTGCCCTCCGCGCGCAAAGACGAAGTGATTCGCGCGATCGTCGAGGCCGTGCGCACCGGCGCCATCGGAGACGGCAAGATCTTTGTGTCCGAGGTGGTGGAAGCCATCCGAATCCGCGACGATACGCGCGGCGAAGCGGCGCTCTAGCCGGCACGGGTTGGCAGGAGCTGATCTTATTGAAAAGGCAGGCTCACAGGCCCCCGTGGAACCGTCCGAATGCGTGGGCAAGCATTAGCGACATGATCAGGATGCCCGCCCCGAGGACGAGCACGTGCTGGGTCTTGCGCAAACTGAAGCTGCCGACACGACAGACGAGCAGGTAGCCGACGGCAAGGTTGAAAAGGCCCCATAGGACATTGACCATCGAGGAGGACAAGCCTACCCCGGGTGGTGATGCGAAGGGGCTCTGGAAGGCATGCCCCGAGATCCCATTGCCCAGATGGGGCAGGGTGTTCGCGAGGAATGCGCCCCCGAAGAAGTACGCCACATAGTGGTACCAGCGCATGGTTGCTCCCTTCTGGCTGCCAAACCAAAGGTAGCAGGTTTCCCGGAAGATCGTGTCGCGGCAGATCCAAGCTGAAACCAGACTTCTCTCGCTCGCCGGAGCCGATCGCCGCGGGACTGGTATCGCCGACATATAAAACTTTCACCTGTCGAGAGTGGCATCCTGATCCGTCACGGCCGAACGGCTCAGGTTCATGACACGGGAAATCGCGGGGCAACGTGATATTGTGGACCCTGAGAACCGAAATGAGCGATTGGACACGTAGAGATCTGTTTAAAGCCGGCATGGCGGCCTCTGCCGCGGTGGCGGGGCAGCCCGCGGCGGACTCGCAGCCCAAGCCGGAGCAGGCCGCCGGCGGCGCCGGCCGGGAGCGGCTGCTGCTCGATTTCGGCTGGCGGTTTCACCTGGGGCACGCCGGCGATCCCGCGAAGGACTTCGGCTTTGGCTCGAACGCCGGCACCTTCGCCAAGTCGGGCGGATTCGTGGCGCCGGCCGATGCGAAGTTCGACGACAGTTCCTGGCAAGAGGTCGATCTGCCGCACGATTGGGCTATCGAGCTGCCGTTCGAAAACGCGAGGGCGCTCACCGACCACGGCTCGTATCCGTTGGGGCGCAATTACCCGGCTACCAGCATCGGGTGGTACCGGCGGGTCTTCGACCTGCCCGCGGCCGATGCGGGCAGGCGCATCGCGTTGGAATTCGACGGCGTGTTTCGGAATTCCATCATCGTGTTCAACGGCCATTACCTCGATACCGTCGTGAGCGGGTATGCGCCGTTCAGTTTCGACGTCACCGATCTGGCCACCTTCGGCGGCAAGAACGTGCTGGTGGTGCGGGCCGACGCCACGCTCGGCGAGGGCTGGTTTTACGAAGGCGTGGGCATCTACCGGCACGTGTGGCTCGCCAAGACCAACCCGGTGCACGTGGCGCACTGGGGCACTTTCGTGCGGGCGGAGGTGCGCCCCGGCGCGGCCACGGTGACGATCACGACGGAAGTGGATAACGATAGCGACGCCACCAAGGCCTGCCGCGTGGTTTCGCGCATTGTGAGTCCCAGCGGGAGCGCGGTGGCGACTGTCACGGCCTCGCCGATCTCCATTCCGGCGTGGAGCCGCCGTGAATTCGAGCAGCAGGCGGTGGTCAACGGGCCGGCGCTGTGGTCCATCGAAGAGCCGAATTTGTATCGCCTGCTCACCACGGTGGAGGCCGGCGGCGCGGCGGTGGACCATTACGAGACGCCGTTCGGCATCCGCTCGGCGCGGTTCGACGCCGAAAGGGGGTTTTTCCTCAACGAGAAACCGGTCAAGATCAAAGGCACGTGCTGCCATCAGGACCACGGCGGGGTGGGTTCGGCGCTGCCCGACCGCATCCAATATTTCCGCGTCGAAAAACTCAAGGAGATGGAGTCGAACGGGCTCCGCACCTCGCACAATCCGCCGGCGCCGGAGCTGATGGACGCCTGCGACAAGCTGGGCATGGTGGTGATGTGCGAGACGCGCATGATGGATTCCACGGCGGAAGGGTTGAGCCAACTGGAGCGCATGATCCGGTGTCATCGGAACCATCCGAGCATCGTCATCTGGTCTTTGGGCAACGAGGAGCGCGAGCAGGGCAACGAGCGGGGCGCGCGTATTGTCGCCGCGATGAAGAGGCTGGCCAAACGGCTCGATGGCACACGCCCGGTCACGGTAGCGATGAATGGCGGCTACGGCGGCAAGGGCGCATCCAACGTGGTGGACGTGCAGGGCTTCAATTACAACGAGCCGGCGATCGACAAATTCCGCAAAGATTTTCCGGGCAAGCCATTGGTCGGGTCGGAGACCGCCAGCACGGTTTCGACGCGCGGCATCTACGAAAACGACAAGGCGAAGGGCTACGTTCGCGCCTACGACACCGAGAAACCGGGGTGGGCGGCGACCGCCGAGTTCTGGTGGAAGTTCTACGACGAGCGCCCGTTCCTGGCGGGCGGCTTCGCCTGGACCGGCTTCGACTACCGCGGCGAGCCGACGCCCTACGGGTGGCCGTGCATCAACTCGCACTTCGGCATCCTGGACATGTGCGGCTTTCCCAAGGACAACTTCTACTACTACCAGGCATGGTGGGGTTCCAAGCCGGTGCTGCACCTGTTCCCGCACTGGAACTGGAGCGGCAAAGAGGGCCGGGAGATCGAGGTCTGGTGCCACACCAACCTGGAGCAGGTCGAGCTGTTCCTGAACGGCCAGAGCCTGGGCGCGCAGAAGGTGGTCAAGAATACGCACGTGGCGTGGAAGGTGAAGTACGCGCCGGGGGTGATCGAAGCGCGCGGCTCGAAGGGCGGGCAGCAAGTGCTGACGGCCAAACGCGAAACCACGGGAGCCGCGGCCAGGATCATGCTGCGGCCGGACCGCGCGCGCATCGCCGCCGATGGCGAAGATGTCTCCGTGGTGACGGTGGAAGTGGTGGATGCGCAGGGCCGCGTGGTTCCGGTGGCGGACAACGAGGTGAGCTTCAAGGTGTCGGGCAGCGGCAAGCTGCTCGGGGTGGCCAACGGCGACGCCAGCAGCCACGAATCCGACAAGGGAGACAGGCGCAGGGTGTTCAACGGGCTGGCGATGGCCATCGTGCAGGCGGGGAAGCAGGCGGGCGAGATGCGCGTGGAGGCGTCCTCGCCGGGACTGGAAAGCGCCACGGTGATGGTGACGTGCGAGCCGGCGAAAGCGCGGCCGGCGGTGGCGTGATGTGGCGGGGTATAATAGAAGCAAGGGTGAGGGGGGCGCAGACCACTCGCCCCTAGTTTGACCGTATGAAAACGATAAGCTGGCTGGTTTCGGTCGGGTTGATTGCATCCGCTGGAAGGGTGATCAACTTCGACAACGCGCCGCTTGGCATGACCCCGCCCGGGTGGACGGTGGCCATGACCAATCGCGGTGGGGCACCGCGATGGGAGATCCGCAAAGACGGGAGTGCGCCGACTCAGCCAAACGTTTTGGCCCAGGTTTCCGACGACCCGACGGGTGACCGCTTCCCGCTGGCCATTCTCGACAACATGAGTCTCCGCGATGGCGACGTCAGCGTGCGGATCAAGCCGGTGGCGGGGCGCGAGGACCAGGGAGGCGGCCTGGTTTGGCGCTACCGGGACGCCAACAACTACTACCTGGCCAGGGCCAACGCGCTGGAAGAGAATGTGGCGCTGTACAAGGTGGAAAACGGCCGTCGAATTCCGCTGGCGCCGGGCGTCAAGCACGAGATCCCTTCCAACGGCTGGAGCATCCTCAAGGTATCGGTCCGCGGCAACCGTTTTCAGGTGTACCTGGACCACCGCCGCATTTTGCAGGGCTGGGACAACACGTTCGCGGCTGCTGGGCAAGTCGGCCTATGGACGGTGGCCGACTCAGTCACCTACTTCGACGATTTCCGGGTGTATCCGAAGTAAACCGGGGAGGGCAAGCTAAAGCATGCCCCACCTACAGCAACCGGAAATTCACCTCGATCATGGCCTGCACGGGCACAGCCATGCCGTCACGCGTGCCAGGTTTGAAGATCCATTGGGTGATGGCGTCGAGCGCCTGCTCGTCCAGCCCGTATCCCACGCCCTTGCGTAGTTGGACGTCGGAGGCTCTGCCACCGGTTCCGATCACCACGGAGAGCACCACCGTTCCCTGGACCTTCGCGGCGCGCGCCTCGGCGGAATAGCTCGGCTCGAGCTTGTACAGAAGCTTCGGCGCTGCTACGCCGTTACCGATCTTTGATACCTCGGCGGTGGCTTGCCGTTTGGGCGACAATTGCGTCACGCGCGCCTTGCGTATCTCGCTGGCGGACGCTTCCATGGCTTCGGCTTCGCTTACGCGGCCTTGCTCGCGCAGAAAGTGCGCGAGGAATTCCATGGTGAGGGCCGTCTCCGGCGAGTTCGCCTCCTCCACGGCTAGCGCGGCCCGATAGAGCGATTCGGCGGCTGGCGCTTCGCCTTCCCGGTGCTGCCTGACCATGGCCTGCCAAGTCATCGCCGGTCCCGCCATAGGGCCGGATGGCGCCACATTCTGAGCCCGCTCAAAATAGTCGAGCGCGTGGGCGGGGTCCTTGTCGTATATGCTGGTTCCGAGATACAGAAGCGCGGCAGCCGTTTCAGGCCGGTCGCCCACCGCCGCCACGGCCTGGTTGTAGTAACCGATGGCTTCGTCGATATGGCCTCGCTGGCGCGCCTGGTCACCCAGTTTCACGAGTCCTACGGTATCGTCCGCCTTCGGCGGCGTGGTCTGCCGCACCGGGGTCTGCGCCCGCATGGCGGCGAAAGGGGCAACTGCGGCGACGGCCAGCAGCGTGGCGGCCAGCACTGCCATTCGTCCTGGCACGTGACGTTTTACGCCGGAATCCAGAATGGCCAGCAGCCGGCCTTCGAGCTGCGACCGCCGCGCCATGGCGACCGCCGCCCACGCGGTTGCCGGCGCGGATTGCAGGGTGCGCGCCACTTCCAGCAGATGGCCCGCGTAATCCGACGCGCGGGCGCCGGCGTTGAGCACCAGGTCGTCGGTGGCGCGCTCGCGCTCCTTCAGAAATTCGCGCCAGGCGGACCACGCCAGAGGGTTCCACCAGTTGAGACTCAAGGCCGTGCGCGCGAGCACGTGCGTAGCCACGTCGCCGCGGCGGACGTGGGCCAGCTCGTGCAACAGCACGACGCGGCGGCGCTCTTCGCTCCACCCGGCTGCTTCGGGCGGCATGAAAATGGCCGGCCGCAGAAGCCCGAAGGTCATGGGCATGCTGCCTGGGCGGCTTTCGAGCACGCGCACGCGGCGGCGAATCCCCAACGACTGGGCCAGTATGCGCGCCAAGCCGTCATCGGGAAAGGGACGCGCGGCGCGCTGGACGCGCCACATGGCGATGAATGCCGCTAACATGCGCGCGAAAGCCGCGGCCGCACCGGCGGCCCAGAGCAACATCATCCAGATTCTCCAGTCGTAGTAGCGCGGCGCATCGATCGCGCGGCGGGCCATGGCCGACGGAAGCAAAGACGACGAAGGCGGCTCGACGGCGGCGGAGCTGGCTACCTGAAAGACCACGGCCGGGTCAAACGGAAGGAGCGCCCCGGACGCCGGCACGCGCAGGGCCGGCAACGAAGCCGAAAGGAAAGGCAACGCCAGCACGGCCGCGGCCGCGGCGGTCCACACCAGGTGCCGTAAGGCCGCGGACCGCCCGCGCAGCGCTCGCGCCGCCAACCATGCCGCGCCCAGTACCACCGTGCTCTTGAGCGCCGCGCTCACGAAGAGGGAAAACCATTCCGACACGTTCCCGTTCGACATTTACTTGTCCTCCCGCTTGGCCTCTTCGATCATTTCCGACATCCGGTCCAGCTCCTCGCGCGTCAGGCGCGTGGCGGAAACATCCAGCAGCGCGGCCACAATCTGGTCGGGCTCTCCGGCGAAGAAGGTGTCCAGCAGGTGTTTCACCGCCGACCGCTTGGCTTTCTCGCGCGCCACCGTGGGCATGTAGACGTATTTCAGCCCTTCCGCCTGGTGCCTGGCGTGACCTTTCTCTTCGAGCACGCGCAGCATGGCGCGCACCGCCGAATAGCCGGGCGCATTTTTCATGAGCTCCCGCACCTCAGACACGGACGCCTTGCCGCGCTGGTAGAGGATCTCCATGATCTGGCGTTCCCGCCGGCTGAGGCCTGGCAGCGCGCTCACCGCCGCGGCTCCTGCTGGATTTTTAGCATCATGCTAGAAAAATAGCATAATGAGGCGGGCGTGTCAAGGGGGTATTTTGGGCGGCTAGGCCGCCTGGATCGGGCGCACGTCCCGCTCGATTGCGGCCACGTTGGAGCGGGCTGTGTCCAGGTCGTAGCTGGTCTGAAGATTCATCCAGAATTCCGGCGTCGTGCCAAAGTAGCGCGCCAGCCGCAGTGCGGTATCGGATGTGACCGACCGGCGTTGGTTTACGATCTCGCTGATTCGCGTCACCGGCACCCGGAGGTCGCGTGCGAGCCGGTTCATGCTGACAGCGAATTCAGCCATGAACTGCTCTCGCAGGATCTCACCCGGATGGATCGGTTTCCTCTGAAGCCGCTTCTGCATGGGGGTCCTCTCGTTCAATGATAGCCTTAGCGCAATACGCTACGCGGGCAGCCATTTCTTCCGCCCCTACCTTCTTGACATTTGGCACACCGGTTATTTTGGTCATAAGGACCATGGGAGGTGTGCAGATGGGCGTACGTCATGTGGAACGCGAAGAACTCCGGCGCCTGGAGTCGA